>JANLXD010000574.1:0-2330 GCA_031364935.1 Candidatus Eiseniibacteriota bacterium | reverse complement strand
CCACCGATGCCGCGAAGCCGCGAAGCGACACGCTGTACGCGAACGCGATCGCCAACGCCGGCCTTCAGCCCGGCACGTGGTCGGTCCTCCACCTTCAGTTCAACAAGCCGTTCCGGTCGGCGAAGGACATGGAGCAGACCCTCAAGCTGTTTGAAACGGTCGTGTGGTACCGCGGGGAACAGTCGGCGTTCTCGTCGATCCTTGCGAACTATGGTGAAGGTATTGGGCCTTATCTGGACGCCGGCGGCCGGATGTTCATCGAGTCCCTCAACCTGACCACGGCCATGAGCACCAATGGCGCGCTCTCCCTCGATTTCGTCGACCGCTACCTGAACTCGAACGGGGTGTTCCAGTTCGGGCTGGCCCCGGATTCATCGGCCGCCTGGGGTCTTTCGAACACCGGGGTCATCTACTGTCCGACGCTCGCCGACAGCATGCTGAACCGGCGGATCATCTCCGGGCTCCGGGGATTCCGGACGCGTAGCTCGTCCCAGATCCTGTTCATGGTGAACGCCCATACCTTTTCACAGGACAATCCCATTCCCATGGCGGTGGCGCTGGATGTTCCGCAGGCCCAGGGGGGGCGGTTCATCGTGGACACGTTCCCCATGGTTTCCGGCACCATCTCGTCGCCGGGCTTTCCGCAGCGGGCGAGCGTCGTCCTGCTCAAGATCTTCGGGCTGCTCGGCCTCACCGGACCCTGAGCCGTGGGGGCCTGACCCCTCCTTTTCCCTTACCCAACACCCGCTTTGCATGGTAGCGTTTCTGCCGCGTTCATCTGCTATCCAGATCGACCAAGTGACAGGCGTCAAGTCTGGCCATGCGCCCCGCGCGGCGCAGGGAGGTGTCGCCAACGACTCGAGTCCGCACCGTGGGTTCCACACTCACCGCGCTTCTACTCCAACTAGGGGTGCCCCATCATGAAAAGGTTTCTCAGCGCAGTTCTTGGCGTCACCGCAGTTCTCCTCATGGCGAGCGCCGTTCCCTCTCGGGCGTTCATCAGCTTCCCCAATCCCACCTGTCCCGACACGATGACGATCTTCGGGCTCAAAAAGGTCATGGCCGACACCAGCGCCAACCCTTGCAAGCCGGTGACGGGTACGGGCACCGCGCCCGGCGATACGGTTCTCGGCGTTGGCGGAATCATCACCGGCTTCGATGAGAACCCGGTCGGCTTCGACATCTACATCGAGATGTCCGGAGGCGGTCCGCAGGGTGGCAAGTACGCCGGCATCGACGTGTTCACGCATGGCACCAACCTGCGTGCGCCGTATGGGTTCAATCGCGGAGACTCGATCGTCGTCGAATTCGCCCGGGTCGCGAACTTCCAGGGCGCGCTCGAGCTCATGTCCCCGAACAACACCTTTTCGAGCCCCAACATCAAGCTGCGCAAGGTGAACTCGGGAAACCCGCTCCCGCCTTTCGTGAGCGGCAACACCACCGACTTCAATGAGCTGCCGACCAACACGTACTTCGCGCAATACATCAACTCGCTCGTGACTCTCACCGGACCCGTGCGCGTCGCGCGTACCGGCGCAGGTCTCAGCACCCGCGCCATGCTCGTGGTCCGGGACGCGGCGCCCAGCGACTCGGTGTTCATCGACTACGGCAAGCTGACCGGGATCGTTCCGCCGGCGTTGGGCACCTATCTGACCAGCATCTCGGGCATCGCGAACTCGGCCACCCGCGGCTTGCGCATCATGCCGCGTGACGCCAACGACGTCGTCGACGTGCAGCCGCCTGGAGTTTCCGACGCGTATGCCGTCGCGGACAATGAGTACCGCGTCGTCTTCGATCGCGGCGTCACGCCTGCGTCCGCGACCAATACGGCCAACTACTCGCTGGCTTCGTTCGGCACGGTCAACTCCGCGGTGATGGACGGTTCGGCTGCGGTGATCCTCACCGTGTCCGGCACCGGACTCTCGCACGGGCAGCCCGAGACCGTGTCGGTCAACGGTGTCGTCGGCACCGCGAACGGCGTTGCCATGACCACGCCGGGCTCCGCGCTGTTCCTCGCCGGCGTCATGTCGAGCGGCGAACATTCTGCGCCGAATCCCGACTCACTCGCCGCATCGCCCTGCCGCGACTTGTCCCGCTACGTCGGATCCCCGGTCGCCGGCGTCGGTTCGGGCTTGACCGGCCAGTTCTCCAATGGTCCGTTCGGTCCGCGCTCGACGCTGACCGGCATCGTCGTCGGCGTCTACGGTAATCTCTACTACATGGAAGACGACAATCCGGCCGCCAAACGCGGCATCACGGTGTTCGCTCCGCCGTCGGCTCTCACCCTCGGTCACCGGTACATCCTTGCCGGCGCCGATGAGGAGTTCTAC
>JANLXD010000561.1:0-9315 GCA_031364935.1 Candidatus Eiseniibacteriota bacterium | reverse complement strand
GACGCTGGCCGCGAGCGGCGTTCCCGTGGGAGCCACGTTCACGCCGGCCGTGAATAACCTGAGCGGAACCTTCACGTGGACTCCGACCTTCGCGCAGGCGGGAACGTACACGGTGACCTTCACGGCCGCGAATGCGCTGAGCGGATCCACCAGCACCGTGATCACCGTGAACAACGTGGACGCGCCGCCGATCGTGAGCGCGCCGTCCGCCGTTTCCGGAGGCGAGAACACCTCGATCACGTTCAACGTCACGGCCGCGGATCCCGAAGGGGATGCCGTGACCGCGTTGACCGCGACCGGGCTTCCTCCCGGAGCCGCCTTCACTCCCGCGGGGAACAACCTGAGCGGAACGTTCGCCTGGACTCCGAGCTACACCCAGGCGGGCTCCTACACGGTCACCTTCACGGCGTCGAATACTTCGAGCGGCACCGCGTCCACGGTCGTCACCGTCAACAACGTGGATCGCGTTCCGGTCGTAAGCGCCCCCGCGACGGTCACCGTGGCGGAGGACCAGCCGCTGACCGTGAACGTCAGCGCTTCCGACCCCGACGGGGAAGCCATCGCCTCGCTGACCGCGACCGGCCTGCCGGCCGGCGCCACATTCACCGCCTCGGCGAATCAGCTGAGCGGCACGCTGGCCTGGACGCCGAACCATTTCCAGGCCGGCACCTATAACGTCGCCTTCGTCGCGGCCAACGCCTCGAGCGGCTCCGCGAACACGGTCATCACCGTGACCGACGTGGACGGCCCGCCGGTCGTGACCGCACCGGCGACGGCGGGCGGCAAGGCTGAAACGACGATCGCGTTCACGGTGACGGTCTCTGAGCCAGACGGTGAGGCGATCGCGTCGCTGACCGCTACGAATCTCCCCGCCGGGGCCGCCTTCACGGTGGGCGCGTCGAACACTTCGGGGACGCTGACCTGGACACCGGCCCAGGCCGACGTCGGCTTCCGCACGGTTACCTTCACGGCATCCAATGCCATGTCCGGCTCCGCGAGCACGGTCATCACGGTGACCGCGGCCGACCGCGCGCCCGTCGTCACTGCTCCGGCTTCGGTCTCCGTGAATGAAACCCAGCTCCTGACGGTCAATGTCACGGTCACCGATCCCGATTCAGATCCCGTCGCCTCCCTGGCCGCGAGCGGAGTCCCGTCCGGTGCGACGTTCACCGCGGCCCCGAGCAATCTGAGCGGCACCCTGACGTGGACTCCGGGCTACGCGCAGTCCGGCACGTACACGGTGACGTTCACCGCCTCGAACACCCTCACGGGCTCCGCGAGCACCGTGATCACGGTGAACA
This sequence comes from Candidatus Eiseniibacteriota bacterium, assembly GCA_031364935.1. Lineage (GTDB taxonomy): Bacteria > Eisenbacteria > RBG-16-71-46 > SZUA-252 > SZUA-252 > DASQJL01. The sequence goes on along the minus strand of JANLXD010000561.1, from coordinate 8,014 downwards.
ACACCGACGCGCCTCCTGTCGTGAGCGCGCCCGCGACGGCCACCGTGGCCGAGAACCAGGCCCTCACGCTGAACGTCACCGCGTCCGATCCCGATTCCGATCCCATCATCACCCTGACCGCGCCCGGGTTGCCGCCGGGTGCCTCCTTCACGCCGGCCGCGAATCGTCTCAGCGGGACCCTCACGTGGACCCCGAGCTACACGCAGGCGGGCACCTATACCGCGACCTTCACCGCGTCGAACGCGCTCACGGGCTCTGCGAGCACGGTGATCACGGTGAGCAACGTGGATCGCGCTCCGGTCGTCACCGCTCAGGCCACGGTTTCGGGTCCTGAAAACACACTGTTCACCGTGCTCGTCTCCGCGGCCGATCCGGACGGAGACCCGGTCACGACGCTGTCGGCGACGGGGGTGCCCTCCGGGGCAGCCTTTACGACGTCGGCGGACCACCTGAGCGGTACCCTGTCGTGGACGCCGAGCTACAGCCAGGCGGGCAGCTACACGGTGACGTTCACGGCGTCGAACGCGCTGACGCGGACGGCGAGCACGGTGATCACGGTGACTAACGCCGATCGGGCGCCGGTGGTGACCGCGCCGGCGGCAGTGAGCGGGAAGGCGGGGACGGCCCTCGCGGTGAACGTGACGGCGGCGGACCCGGACGGGGAGCCGATCGCGTCGTTGACGGCGACGGGAGTCCCGGCGGGAGCGACGTTCACGTCGGCCGCGGATCACCTGAGCGGGACCTTCGCCTGGACGCCGGCTTCGGGAGACGTGGGGAACCGAACGGTGACCTTTACGGCGTCGAACGCTCTTACCGGCTCGGCGACGACCACGGTGACGGTGCAGCCGTCGAACGTGGCGCCGGTGGCGGCCCTGACGGTGACGCCGTCGACGGGGAACGCGCCCCTTTCGGTGACGGCCAACGCGTCGGGCTCGACCGACTCCGACGGGACGATCGTGAGCTACCTGTTCAACTTCGGCGACGGGACGACGTCGGGTCCGGGCCCTTCGGCCACGGCCACCCATTCCTATGCCGCCGGCAACTGGACGGCGACCGTCACCGTGACGGACAACAATGGAGGAACCGCCACGAGGACGGCTTCGCTGCTGGCCGCGGCTGCCGGAACGCAGCCCAACCTCGTGACGAATCCTTCCTTCGAGACCAACACCACCGGCTGGAACGCGTACGGCACCGCGACCCTGGCGCGCGTGGCGGGCGGATTCGATGGAGCCTGGTCACTCCAGATTTCGGGATCCTCGACCACGAGCAGCTTCGGCGCGAACGATAGCCCGAACTGGGTGCTGACCGTTCCTGCCGTGGGCGTCAAGTACCGGTGCACCGCGTGGGTTCGCTCCGTCAGCAATGTCGGGAGCGCGAAGCTCCAGGTACGCGAGTACACGGGCTCGACCAAGGTGGGCGGGGGTTTCTCGACCGGGGTGATGCTATCGCCGACTTGGCAGATGCTCACGATGGACTACGTCTCGGTGGCTTCCGGTTCGACCATCGACTTCCAGGTGATCGATTTCCCGGTCGTCGGGAACGAGATCTTCCTTACCGACAACATCAGCATCCGGGACGTGTCCGTGAACCGCGCCCCGGTCGTGACGGCCCCCGCGACGGCCGCCGCTTCCGAGGGAACCGCGTTCACGCTGGGCATCTCGGCTTCGGATCCCGACGCCGACGCGATCACCTCGCTGACCGCGAGCAGCGTCCCGGCCGGCGCCACGTTCTCGGCGGGAGCGGGGAACACCAGCGGGATCCTGAGCTGGACCCCGGGCTTCACGCAGGCCGGCAGCTACACGGTGACCTTCACGGCCACGAACGCGCTGACCGGCTCCGCGAGCACCGCGATCACCGTGAGCGACGTCGACCGCGCTCCGGTGGTGACCGCGCCGGCCACGGCCAGCGTGAACGAGGGGGTCGCGATATCCGTCCCCGTCACCGCCGCCGATCCCGACGGACAGTCGATCGCGGCCCTCACCGCTTCCGGGACGCCTGCGGGCGCCACGTTCACGGCCGGTCCCGGCAACACCAGCGGGACCCTCGCCTGGACGCCGAGCTTTGCCCAGGCGGGAAGTTATACGGTGACCTTTACCGCCGCGAATGCGCTGAGCGGCTCCGCGAGCACCACGATCACGGTGAGCAACGTCGATCGCGCTCCGGCCGTCACGGCCGCGGCCACCGCGGCTGTCGACGAAGGGCAGCCGCTGGCGCTGACGGTTTCGGCGGGCGATCCGGACGGCGACGCGATCACGACCCTCGCCGCCACCGGCGTGCCGGCCGGCGCGACGTTCACAGCCGGGGGCGGCAACACGAGCGGTACCCTGAGCTGGACGCCGGGCTTCACTCAGGCGGGCAGCTTCACCGTAATCTTCACGGCTACGAACGCGCTGACTGGCTCCGCCAGCACCGTAATCACCGTCAACAACGTCGATCGCGCTCCAGTCGTCACTGCTCCCGCGACGGCGACCGTGAATGAGGGGGAGGCGCTGACGGTGAACGTGACCGCGGCCGACCCCGACGGCGCCGCGCTGGCTTCTCTGGTCGCGACCGGGTTGCCCGCGGGAGCTACGTTCACGGCGGGCGCCGGGAACACCAGCGGCACGCTGAGCTGGATCCCGAGCGACGCCCAGTCGGGCAGTTACACGGTCACGTTCACGGCCGCGAACGCCCTGAGCGGATCGGCGAGCACCGCCATCACGGTGAACGACGCGGGATCCGCTCCCGTGGTCACGGCGCCGGCCACGATTTCGGGGAACGAGGGCACACTGATCACCGTGGCTGTCTCGGTCTCGGATGCCGACGGCGACGCCATTGCCTCGCTCATCGCGACCGGCGTTCCCTCCGGGGCCACGTTCACGACGGCGGCGGACCGCCTGAGCGGCACGTTCTCCTGGACCCCCGACGGCACCCAGTCGGGAAGCTATACGGTGACCTTCACGGCCGCGAACTCCCTCACGGGCTCTGCGAGCACGGTGATCACAGTCAACGACGTCGATCGCGCGCCGGTGATCACCGCCCCGGCGACCGCTTCGGGCGCCGAGAACACTCTGATCACCGTGAGCGTTTCGGCGGCGGACCCGGATGGGGAAGCGATCACCTCGATCACCGCCACCGGCCTCCCCTTGGGAGCGATCTTCACGGGAGCGGCGGATCATCGGAGCGGCACGCTTAGCTGGACCCCAACTTACGCACAGGCCGGTAGTTACACGATTACGTTCACGGCTTCCAACGCGGCCTCGGGCTCGGCAAGTACGATCATCACTGTCACCAACGTCGATCTCGCGCCGGTGGTCACGGCGCCGGCAACCGCAGTGGTCGACGAGAATCAAGCACTTGCCATCAACGTGTCCGCCGGGGATCCGGACGGCGACGCGATCGGCTCGCTGACCGCGACCGGAGCTTCCGCCGGAGCCACGTTCACCGTGGCGGCGGACCACCTGAGCGGAACGTTCAACTGGACTCCGGATTTCACGCAGGCGGGCAGCCACACGGTGACCTTCACGGCCGCCAACGCGCTGAGCGGCTCGGCCTCCACGGTCATCACGGTCAACAACGTGGATCGGGCGCCGGCCGTCACCGCGCCGGCCACGGCATCGGGGGATGAGAACACCCCGGTCACGGTGCTGGTCTCGGCCGCCGATCCGGACGGCGACGCGATCGCGTCCCTGACCGCGACGGGCGTCCCGTCGGGAGCCCTGTTCACGACCGCCGCGAATCATCTGAGCGGGACGTTCAGCTGGACGCCGAGCTACGCGCAGGCGGGGAGCTACACGGTGACCTTCACCGCGGCGAACGCACTCACGGGCGCGGCCAGCACCGTCATCACGGTGCGCAACGTGGACCGTGCTCCCGTCGTCGCGGCTCCCGCTACCGCCTCGGTCGCCGAAAACACGGCGATCACTGTGAACGTATCCGCCGAGGATCCGGACGGCGACGCGATCGCGTCCTTGACCGCGACGGGCGTTCCGGCGGGCGCCGTGTTCACGACCGCCGCGAACCACTCGAGCGGCACGCTTAGCTGGACGCCGAGCTACGCGCAGGCGGGGAGCTACACGGTCACCTTCACGGCCGCCAACGCGATGACTGCCTCGGTCACTACGGTGATCACGGTGAACGAAGTGGATCGGGCGCCGGTCGTCACGGCGCCGGCAACCGCCTCCGGGAACGAAAACACCCTGATCACGGTGCTGGTCTCCGCCTCCGATCCAGACGGTGACGCGATCGCGTCCCTGACCGCGACGAGCGCCCCGCTGGGGGCCCTGTTCACGACGTCCGCGGATCACACGAGCGGAACGTTCACATGGACTCCCGACTACGCCCAGGCGGGCGCCTACACCGTGACGTTCACGGCCGCGAATGCATCCACTGGATCGGCGAGCACGATCATCTCGGTGAACAATGTCGACCGGGCGCCGGTCGTCACGGCGCCGGCAGCGGCCGCCGTGAACGAAGGGCAGCCCCTGGTCGTGGACGTCTCGGCCACCGATCCCGACGGCGATGCCATCGCCTCGCTCGTCGCTACTGGCGTGCCCGCGGGCGCGACCTTCACGACGTCGGCCGACCACCTGAGCGGCACCCTGGCGTGGACGCCCAACTCCGTACAGGCGGGCAGCTATCCCGTGACCTTCACCGCGTCCAACTCTCTCACGGGCGCGGCCAGCACGGTGATCACGGTGCACGAGGTAGACCAGGCCCCGACCGTGACCGCTCCGGCTACGGCCACGGGCGACGAGGGCACGGTCATCACGATCAACGTCTCGGCCGCGGATCCGGATGGGGACGCGATCGCCACGCTGACCGCGGCCAGCGTTCCCTCGGGAGCGGTCTTCACGGCGTCGGCGAACCGCCTGAGCGGCACGTTCACGTGGACACCCGACTACACTCAGTCGGGAAGCACCACAGTCACCTTTACGGCTGCCAATGCGCTGACGGGCTCGGCCGCGACGGTGATCACGGTGAACAACGTGGACCGGGCGCCGGTGGTCACGGCCCCGGCTACGGCGGCGGGGGACGAGAACGCGTTGATCACGGTCCTGGTTTCGGCCGCGGATCCGGATGGGGATGCGATCGCCTCCTTGACCGCGACGGGCGTCCCGACGGGAGCCGTGTTCACGACCGCGGCGAACCACTCAAGCGGCACGCTCACGTGGACCCCTGACTACGCCCAGGCGGGGAGCCACCCGGTTACCTTTACGGCCGCGAATGGATTGAGCGGCTCGGCCACCACGGTGATCACGGTGAACAACGTCGATCGCGCTCCGGTGGTCACGGCGCCGGCCACGGCAGCGGGGGATGAAAACACCCTGATCGCGGTCCTGGTCTCGGCCGCGGACCCGGACGGCGGCGCGATCGCATCCTTGACCGCGACGGACGTTCCCTCGGGCGCTGCGTTCACCACTTCGGCCGACCGCTTGAGCGGCACGTTCAGCTGGACGCCGAGCTACGCCCAGGCGGGGTCCTACCCGGTCACCTTCACCGCGACCAACGCCCTGACCGGTACGGCCACGACGGTGATCACGGTGAATAACGTCGACGGCGCGCCCGTCGTGACGGCCTCGTCAACCGCATCGGGCGACGAGAACACCCTGATCACGGTGATGGTCTCGGCCTCCGATCCGGACGGCGAGGCGATCGCATCCCTGACCGCGACCGGCGTCCCCTTGGGCGCCACCTTCACCACGTCGGCCGACCGTCTGAGCGGCACGTTCACGTGGACGCCCAATTACGCCCAGGCGGGGAGCCACCCCGTGACCTTTACGGCCGCCAATGCGTCGAGCGGCTCGGCCACGACGGTGATCACGGTGAACAACATCGATCGCGCGCCGGTCGTCATCGCGCCTGAGACGGCATTGGGTGACGAGAACACCTTGATCGCGGTGCAGGTCTCCGCCTCCGATCCGGACGGTGAGGCGATCGCATCCCTGACCGCGACGGGCGTTCCCTCGGGGGCCACCTTCACCACATCGGCCGACCATCTGAGCGGGACGTTCTCATGGACCCCCGACTACACGCAGGCGGGGAGCCAGACCGTCGTCTTCCTCGCGTCCAATGCGCTCACGGGCTCGGCGAGCACGATCATCACGGTCAGCAACGTGGATCGCGCGCCGGTCGTCACCGCCCCCCCGACGGCTCCGGTGAGCGAGGGTCAGTTGCTGACCGTGAATGTCTCGGCGGCCGATCCGGATGGGGACGCCATCGCCTCGCTCGTTGCCTCCGGCGTGCCGGCGGGCGCCTCCTTCACCACATCGGCGGACAACCGGAGCGGCGCCCTGACGTGGACCCCGGGCGAAGCCGATCTCGGCACCCATACGGTGATTTTCACGGCTTCAAACGCTCTGAGCGGCACAGCGACCACGGTGATCACCGTCGGGCGCCGGGACCGGGCGCCGGTCGTCACCGCGCCGGCCGCGGCTTCCGGAGACGAAAACACCCTGGTCACGGTGAACGTTTCCGCCGCGGATCCGGATGGGGACGCCATCACCTCCCTGACCGCGACGGGTGTTCCGACGGGAGCCCTGTTCACGACCGCGGCGAACCACCTGAGCGGAACGCTGAGTTGGACGCCGGGTTACGAGCAGGCCGGGAGCTACACGGTGACCTTCACCGCGGAGAACGCGCTCACGGGCGCGGCAAGCACCGTCATCACGGTGAACAACATGGATCGCCCTCCGGCCGTCACGGCGCCGGCGGCGGCTTCGGGCGCCGAGAACACGCTGATCACGGTGAACGTCTCGGCCGCGGATCCGGACGGAGAAGCCATCACGTCCCTGACCGCGACGGGTGTCCCCTCGGGAGCGCTCTTCACGACGTCGGCGGACCATCGGAGCGGCACGTTCACGTGGACGCCGGACTTCTCGCAGGCGGGCACCTACACGGTGACCTTCACGGCGACGAACGCGCTCACGGGCTCCGCGAGCACCATCATCACCGTGGACAACGTGGATCGTGCACCGGCTGTCACGGCTCCCGCCGCGACTTCCGGCGCCGAGAACACGCTGATCACGGAGAACATCTCGGTCGCGGATTCCGACGGGGAAGCCATCACTTCCCTGTCCGCGACCGGTGTCCCCTCGGGAGCGCTGTTCACGACCTCGGCGGATCACCTGAGCGGCACCTTCACCTGGACACCCGATTACGCCCAGGCGGGCAGCTACACCGTGACCTTCACCGCGTCGAACGCGCTCACGGGCTCGGCGAGCACGGTGATCACGGTGAGCAACGTCGAACGCGCTCCGGTGGTCACGGCGCCCGCGACCGTTTCGGGCCCCGAGAACACCTTGATCACGGTGAGCGTCTCGGCAGCCGATCCGGATGGAGAAGCCATCACCTCCCTGACCGCGACGGGTGTTCCGACGGGAGCCCTGTTCACGACCGCGGCGAACCACCTGAGCGGCACCCTGTCGTGGACGCCGAGCTACAGCCAGGCGGGCAGCTACACGGTGACGTTCACAGCGTCGAACGCGCTGACGGGCACGGCGGGCACGGTGATCACGGTGAGTAACGCCGATCGGGCTCCGGTAGTGACGGCCCCGGCCGCGGTGAGCGGCAAGGCGGGGACGGCGCTCACCGTGAACGTGACCGTGGCGGACCCGGACGGAGAGGCGATCGCGTCCCTGGCGGCGACGGGGGTACCGGCTGGAGCGACGTTCACGCCGGCCGCGGACCGTCTGAGCGGGACCTTCGCCTGGACGCCGGCTTCGGGGGACGTGGGAAGCCACCCGGTGACCTTCACGGCCTCGAACGCGCTTTCGGGCTCGGCGACGACCACGGTGACGGTGCAGCCGTCGAACGTGGCGCCGGTGGCGGCCCTGACGCTGACGCCGTCGACGGGGAACGCGCCCCTTTCGGTCACGGCCAACGCGTCGGGCTCGACGGACTCCGATGGGACGATCGTGAGCTACCTGTTCAACTTCGGCGACGGGACGACGTCGGGTCCGGGACCCTCGGCCACGGCCACGCATAGCTACGCCGCCGGCAACTGGACGGCGACCGTCACTGTGACCGATAACAA
>JANLXD010000529.1:0-2026 GCA_031364935.1 Candidatus Eiseniibacteriota bacterium | reverse complement strand
GGTGCGCGGCTTCCATGAACCGGACCCAGATCGGCACGGCGGCCTGCGTCCCCGTGAGCCCGAGCTTCCGATTCCGGTCGCACCCCACCCAGACGCCCGCGACCAGATCGGGTGTGTATCCCATGAACCAGGCGTCGTTCTCGTCGTCGGTCGTGCCGGTCTTCCCGGCCGCCGGGCGCGTGAAGCCGTACTCGTTTCGGATCGAGGCGGCCGTGCCGTAGATGATGGGCCCTTCCAGGAGGATCGTCGTCATGTAGGCCGTCTCCGGCCGGAGCACGCGGCGGATCTCCTTCTTCGGGGTCCACACTTCGTCCCCCCCGCGGTCGAGAACGGCGCGCACCGGCATCGGGCGGATCCAGATCCCGCCGTTCGCGAGCGCGGCGTAGGCCGTCGTCAGCTCCAGCGTATTCACCTCGCTCGTCCCGAGCGCCAGCGACGCCACCTCGCGGAGGCGGCTTTCGATGCCGAGCACGTGCGCCGTGCGCGCCACCGTGCCGACCCCGACCATCTCCGAGAGATGCGCGGTGGCCACGTTCAAGGAACGGGCGAGCGCCCGAGCTGCGGTCACGTGCCCTTCATAGGAGTTCTCGTAGTTCCGGGGCGCCCACGGTCCCATGCTGGTCCGAAACGTGTCGGGCAGATCCTCGAGCAGGGTGGCGGCCGTGAGCGGAGGACGGCGGCCGGAGTAGGGCGTGTCCAGCGCGGCCACGTAGACGAACGGCTTGAAGGCCGAGCCCGGCTGGCGCCGCGAATCCACCGCGCGGTTGTAGGGCGACTCCGCGTAATTCCGTCCGCCCACCATGGCGCGGATGTACCCGGACGCCGGCTCGATCGCCACGAGGGCCGCTTGCGCCGGGTCGCGCGAGGTGTCCCCGCGCCCCGAGCGGAAGTCGGCCTCGCGCGCCCCCTCCCGCACCGCGCGCTCGGCGACTTCCTGGGCCGCGGGATCGAGCGTGGTGAAGATGGAGTAGCCCCGAGCGTTCAGATCGAGCGGCGCGATGTCCTTGGAGAGCGTCTCCCGGACATAGTCCACGAAGTAGGGGGCCCGGGTCATCGGCGGCGGGTTGGCCGCGAAGCGCATGGGCGCCCGGCGATACCGCCGCGCGTCGTCCTTGGAGATCCAGCCGCAGTCCACCATGTCCCCGAGCACCTGGTCGCGCCTCGAGAGCGCGGCGTCACGGTCCCGGTACGGCGAGAGCCGGTTCGGCGCGGGGATGATTCCCGCGAGCAGCGCCCCCTCGGGCAGCGTCAGCTCCTTCGCGTGCTTGTTGAAGTAGAAGAGCGCGGCCTCTTCCACGCCGCAGACGCTCCAGCTTCCCCGCTGCCCCAGGTAGATCTGGTTCAGATAGAACTCGAGGATCTGCTCCTTGGAATAGCGGATCTCGATCAACAGAGCGAGGAACGCCTCGTGAAACTTCCGGAAGTAATTCCTCTCCTGGGAGAGGAAGAGGTTCTTCGCGAGCTGCTGGCTGATGGTGCTCCCGCCCTCGACCACCGATCCCGCCCGCATGTTCGCGAGCGTGGCCCGGAGAACGCCGAGGACGTCGAAGCCCCAGTGCCGGTAGAAGCGACGGTCCTCGCTCGCGACCACCGCCAATGCGACGTGACGTGGAATCTGGTCGATCGGGAGATAGCTCCGCCGCTCGCGCGTGGCGCTGGAGAACTCGCCGAGAAGCTCCGGATCGATGCGCAGGATGCCGCGGCCCCGCGGCTCCCGGAACCCCTGAGCCAGCGAGACCAGCCTCCCCTCGCGCACGTCAGCGAGCACCTCGGTGCCGGGCTCGGCATGGTCGGGATAGCGGAAGGGGCGGAGGCGGACCTCGAAGAAAGTGCCCCGAATCCGGTACTGGCCGGCGTCCGACGGGCGGCCGTAGACCCGCTTGTAGCGGGCCCGCTCGAGGGACGACTGGAGCGTGGGCGTGTCGAGCGGATCTCCGACGCGGTACTCCTTCCAGTCGGCGTAGACCCGTGTCGGGAAGGTCCACCCCTTTCCGGAGTACTGCGAGGAGGCGATCGCGGAGAGCCG
>JANLXD010000471.1:0-1586 GCA_031364935.1 Candidatus Eiseniibacteriota bacterium | reverse complement strand
GCTACGGCGAGAGCAAGCCCGTGGCTTCAAATAAAACCGTGGAAGGGATGGCGAAGAACCGCCGCGTCGAGTTCAAGGTGCTCAACACCGAAGAGCTCACCAAGGAGAGGGAACGTCGGCGGTTGCTCCAGAAGGGCGAATAACCGGAACATTTCGCCTCTCTCCGCGGCGAGCAGGAGGGGAGCCGCAAGGTTCCCCTCCTGTGACATAAATCGAAAGGAGAATCACGTATGAGACGCTTCGGTCTGGCGATTCAACGGACGTATCAGGCCGGCCTGATGGTTGCGCTCGTTCTGTTCGCGGCTCCGGCATGGGCGCAGAACGGCGGCGGCACCGACGTATCCGTCACGACGCAGGAAACCACCTCCAGCACCTCCTGGACCTCCGACTGGAGAATCTGGGCCCTCGTGGGCGCCGTGGTGCTGGTGATCCTGGTCATTGCTTTGTCCCGTGGCCGGAGCGGCAGCAACACGACGGTGGTGAAGTAGCATGGACACCATGAAGCGAATTTTCCGCGCGGCCGCTCACGCCGCGAACGTGGTCCTGGCGGCGGCTCTGGTGACGGTAGCGTCGCCGGCGCTGGCCCAGGACTCCACGTCGACCAGCCACAGCTCGGTCACGACCAGCTCGTCGTCCGAGTTCATCTCCGACTGGCGCCTCTGGGCCCTGGTCGGGGCCGTGATCCTGATCATCATCATCATCGCGTTGACGAGACGAGGGGGCGGCGACAGCACGACGATCGTGAAGTAGATCGCGTGCGCGGGTTCGGAGGGGAATCCGCGCTGCTTCCCTTATCATCATCGGCGGGCCAGCAACTGGGGCCCGCCGATTCGTTTTGGCCTATAATCCGCCGCGCAGCGGGGGGGGCGGCTCGATGACGGAGGGAACGCGGCATGGCGGCACGAGACGGTGAATCGGGTCCGGACCGCGCGGGGTGGTGGCCCGCCTGGGCCATTCTCGCTCTTGGCATCGCGTTGGGCGGCTGGTTCGTGGGGATGGGGGTGCAGAACATCCGCACGGCCGACCGCTTCGTCAGCGTCAAGGGAGTCGCGGAGCGCGAGGTGAAGGCCGATCTGGCGCTCTGGCCCATCCAGCTCGCCGTGACCGACAACGATCTCGCGGCGGCGCAGAGCCGGCTGAGCCAGAACGTGGGCCGCGTCGTTGCGTTCCTTCGCGCGAACGGCGTCGACTCGACCGAGATCGAGCTTCAGACGCTCCGGGTCACCGACATCCTGGCCAACCCGTTCCGGGGCGAGCAGCGGGTCGGGAGCCGCTTCATCCTCCAGCAGACGGTCAGCGTCCGCTCCGCCGATCCCGATCGCGTCCAGGCCACCAGCCAGAAGGTGGGAGAACTGGTCAACGCGGGCGTGGTCCTCACATCGGGGCCGGAGTGGGGCCCGGGCGGACCCAGCTACCTCTTCCGGAAGCTGAACGACCTGAAGCCGGCCATGATCGCCGAGGCCACGGCCCAGGCGCGGAAGGCGGCGGAGCAGTTCGCCAAGGACTCGCGAAGCCGCCTGGGCGGCATCCACCGCGCCAACCAGGGTGTCTTCGTCATCCTCCCCCGCGACGCCGCGGGCTCGGGC
>JANLXD010000445.1:0-2189 GCA_031364935.1 Candidatus Eiseniibacteriota bacterium | reverse complement strand
TTCTTCGCGGCCAGCTCCTCCAGCCGCGTCTTCCGCACGGTGACCAGGGCGAACTCGGAAGCGACGAAGACCGCGTTCCCGAGGACAAGAAGGGGAATCGCGAAGACCTGGAGCCCTGTGAGGAAGGATGCCCAGAAGCCGCTCATGGAGTGCGCACACTAGCAGGAATTGCCCTGGTCCGAAATCGGACTCGCGGCATCGAAACCCAAGGTGCCACTCTCTCAGGAAGAAATGGAAGCCATCCTCAGAGGCGAGGTGGATCACTGCTGCGGCGGCATCGGCGAGCAGAAGATCTGCGTCCGGATCGAGGCGATCGCGGAGTTGCCCACCCGCTTCGGGGATTTTCAGGTCGCCGCTTTCTGGAACAACCGGGACGGGAAAGAGCACGTCGCGGTCATGAAAGGCCGCCCCTACGGGGGGGGCGACATTCCCGTCCGGATCCACTCCGAGTGCCTGACCGGGGATGCCCTGGGGTCCCTCCGCTGCGACTGCCGCGACCAGCTCGAGGTGTCGCTCCGGAGAATCGCGCGGGAGCCTCACGGCGTACTGCTCTACCTCCGCCAGGAGGGACGCGGAATCGGCCTCCTCAACAAGATCCGCGCGTACATGCTCCAGGACCGCGGGCTCGACACGGTCGAGGCGAACGAGGCCCTGGGGTTCCGCGACGACGAGCGGGAGTACGCGATCGCGGCCCACATGCTTCTGAGCCTCAAGATCCGGTCGATCCGGCTCCTCACGAACAACCCGCGAAAGATCGCCGAGCTGGCGCGGTACGGCATCCAGGTGACCGCCCGGGAACCCCTCGTCATCCCTCCCAACGACCACAACCGCTTCTACCTGGAGACCAAGGCCCGTAAGTCTGGCCATTTCATTGACTTTTCCGGAATCCCTCACTTGGAGGAGCAGGGAGAATCGGTGCAAGTCGAGGGTATGAAGGGGGGTACGAATTGAAGTCGTAGGCGCGCCGTCACTTGAGGTAGGATGGAGGTCCAACGCGGATGAATCGGCTCTTCCCACACATCACTTCGGGGCGCATGCAGCGGACCTTCCTGGCAGCCGTCTCGCTCGCCGGAATCTTCCTCGCTTTGGCAACTTTCTGGTCTGGACCCCGTCCCGTCGGAGCGCAGGACGAGGATGGGTTCCGCATCGGCCTCCCCGCTCCCGTCCAGGGAGACCCGATCGGCAACGCCCGCATGATGTATCGCGACTCCAGCATCTCGTTGAACACGGTCTGCCCCGTGCGCGGGGGGCGCATCGACCCGATGCGAAACCCGGTCTACGTGAACGGCCGGCCGGTCGGATTCTGCTGCCAGCCCTGCCCCTCCATCTTCTCCTTCGATCCCGAGCGCTATCTGCGCGAGATGAAGCTTTCGTTCCGCTGCCCGGTCCGGCCCTCGAAGCGGGCCATTCTCGACTCCTCGCTTCGGGCCAAGATCAACCAGGACATCTTTTTCTTCTCGGGCCGGGGGGCGCTGAAGCAATTCCAGGAGCATCCCCTTCGCTACTGCGGCGTGCTGACCGATCCGGTCGACTACGTGCGATTCAAGCCGACGAAAGCGTCGCCGCACGTGGTGTTCCGCGGACGCGACTACTACTTCGCCGCCGATTCGACGCTCGCCAAGTTCCAGGCCGCTCCCGAGCGGTTCTACGAGCGGCTCGCCGGGCCGTGATCCTTGTCGGCCGCACCCGTCTCCTGGCGGCCGCGATCGCACTAATCGTGGTTACAGGGGCGCCATCCGCCCGGCCTCGCCCCGCTGGGGCCGCCACCAACCCTCCGCTCTTCTACAGCGACCGGCCCGACGCGGCCGCGTTCCGCACCTTCTGCGAGGCGGAGATCGCCAACGCGCAGGAGGCCCTCGACCGCCTGGTGGCGGTGCGGGAGCGGCGCACCGTGGAGAACACGCTCGTTCCCTACAACGAGATGATGCTCCACGCGGACAACGCCGCGTACTACGCGGGCCTGATGGAATCGGTCCACCCTGATTCGACTTTCCGCGCGGCCGCCGAGGCGATGACCCAGAGGGCGCAGAAGTTCCTGAGCGACGCCAGCCTGAACCGCGCGCTCTACGAGGCCGTGCGCACGGTCAGCCTCAAGGGAGCCGACGCCGACACCAAGATGCTCGTCGAGCGCGCGCTTCGCGATTTCCGGCGGGCGGGGGTCGACAAGGACGAGCCCACGCGCACCCGGA
>JANLXD010000385.1:0-2712 GCA_031364935.1 Candidatus Eiseniibacteriota bacterium | reverse complement strand
GTCGCGATCGTCGGTCGGCCCAACGTTGGAAAATCGACCCTCTTCAACCGGATCCTGGGGCAGCGCCGCGCCATCGTGGACGAGCTGCCGGGGCTGACGCGCGACCGGCACTACGCCGAGGGGGAGTGGAGCGGCCATAAGTTCCTCCTCGTGGACACGGGCGGCATCGACCCGGGGAGCGCTCACCCCATCCAGAAGCAGATCATCTTGCAGACGAACGTGGCGCTGGACGAGGCGGACGTGGCCCTGGTGGTGGTGGACGCGCAGGCGGGGATGACGCCGCTGGACCGCGAGGTAGCCGACCGCGTGCGACGCCGCGGCCGCCCCACGATCCTCGTCGTGAACAAGGCCGACCAGCCCCGGCGGGAAGAGCTGATCGCGGATTTCTTCTCGCTCGGCCTGGGCGAGCCCGTCCCGGTCTCCGCGCTCCACGGCTATCAGTCGGGCGACCTGCTCGACGAGGTGGTGCGTCGCCTTCCCGGGAACGAAGATGTCCCCGAGGACCCGTCCTCCATCCGGATCGCCGTGATCGGACGCCCCAACGTCGGGAAATCCTCTCTCGTGAACCGGCTCGCCGGCGTGGAGCGGATGGTCGTCCACTCGGTGGCGGGCACCACGCGCGACGCCGTGGATACCACGCTCGAGGCGAACGGGCGGAAGTTTATCCTGGTCGACACCGCGGGCCTCCGCCGCGAGCGGCAGGTGACCGACCCCGTCGAGTTCTACAGCGTGACGCGCGCGCTCCGGGCCGTGTCGCGGGCGGACCTCGTGCTCCTGGTCGTCGACGTGGAGCGGGAGCCCGCGCGGCAGGACGCGAAGCTCGCGGCGCTGGCCGAGGAGCAGCGGAAGGGATTGATCGTGGTCCTGAACAAGTGGGACCAGGTCCCCGAGCCGACCGAGGCGCGGAAGCTCATCGAGGAAGAGTTCACGAAGGTCTATCCGTTCCTGACCCACGTGCCGCGGCTCTACGTCTCGGCGCTCACCGGGAAGGGAGTGGGGAAGATCCTCCCGACCGCGGTGACGGTCTTCGAGGAATACACCCGGAAGATCCCGACGCCGGTCCTGAACGACGCGATCCGACAGATCCTGGACCGCGTGAGCCCCCCGGCCACGACCGAGGGGCGGCACCTCAAGTTCTACTACGCGGCCCAGACCGGCACGCGCCCTCCGACATTCGCGCTGTTCGTGAACAATCCTCGCTACCGCGCGAAGAATTATGTTAGTTATCTGGAGGCAGGTCTGCGAACCCGGTTCGGTTTTCAGGGATCGCCCATCGTCTTGGATTGGAAGCGAAGCGAGTAGCCGTCACGCCGGGAGGACAGCCCGATTCCATTCCAGCCCCTACCTGTCCTGATCGGATTTCTCCTCGGCTCGATCCCCTCGGGCCTCTGGATCGCGCGTGCACGCGGCGTTGATCTTCGCTCGATCGGAAGCGGGAACATCGGTGCGACGAACGCGATCCGCGCCCTCGGTCCTCGCTGGGGCGGATTGGTCTTCGTGCTCGATACCGCGAAGGGCGCCGCGGCCGCGCTTCTCTCCACTCACATCCCGACGCAGCTCGCCGCCGGTGCCGCCGCGATCCTGGGGCACGTGTTCTCCCCGTGGGTCCGGTTCAAGGGCGGACGCGGCGTGGCGACCAGCCTGGGCGTCTTTCTCGCGATCCTTCCCGTTCCCGCTCTTCTCGCCCTGGGCGCGTGGATCGTCCTCTTCCTCACAACGCGGCGCGTTTCCGTCGGCTCCCTGGGCGCCGCGATCGCGTATCCCTTCCTCGTTGCCTGGAAGGGCCCGCACGACGCCTATCGCACCGCCTACATCGTCGCGGCCGCGCTGGTCGCGGCCCTCGTAGTGGTCCGCCATATTCCGAACATCCGGCGCCTGATCGCGGGGACCGAAGGGGTCACGATCGGCCGGAAGGGGGCGAAGCCGTGACGGCCGCGGTGATCGGCGGCGGCGGGTGGGGGACCGCGCTCGCGATCCTCCTCGCGAAGAACGGCCACGCCGTGCGTCTCTGGGTATTCGAGGCCGATCTCGCCGAGCGGATGCGACGCGATCGCGTGAATGAGCGGTTCCTGCCCGGGGTGCGAATCCCCGACGAGATCGCGATCACCTCGACGCTGACCGAGGCGGCGACGGGCGCCGAGACGATCGTGCTCGCCACCCCTTCGCACGTGCTTCGCGAGACCGCGACGCGCCTGGCGCAGGCAGGGGGCGAGACGCTGGCGGCGGCGCGCCTCGTCGTCATCGCGACCAAGGGACTGGAGCGGGAGAGCCACCATCGCATGAGCGAGGTGGTGGACGAGACGCTGCCCAGCCCGCTGCGGAAGCACCCCGTGGTGCTCGCGGGGCCCAGCCATGCCGAAGAGGTGGCGCGCGGCATTCCGACTGCCGTGGTCGCCGCCTGCGCGGACCGCGCACGGGCCCAGGCGGCGCAGGAGATGTTTTCGAACGACTCCTTCCGCGTCTACACCAACGACGACGTGATCGGCGTGGAGATCGCCGTCGCGCTCAAGAACGTGGTCGCGATCGCGGCGGGGATCAGCGACGGCCTCGGCTTCGGCGATTCGACCAAGGGCGCGCTCCTCACAAGAGGGCTCGCCGAAATCGCGCGATTGGGGGAAGCTTTAGGCGCTCGTCCCGAAACCTTCGCTGGCCTGGCCGGCATGGGCGACCTGATCGCGACCGCGACCAGCCGCCACAGCCGGAACCGCAACC
>JANLXD010000423.1:0-10332 GCA_031364935.1 Candidatus Eiseniibacteriota bacterium | reverse complement strand
GTTCAACTCCTGCTTCTACTACAGCACCGCGTTCCGCTCGAAGAAGCCGAATCTTCCGTGGTCGAATTGGATCGACCCCACGGGTCTCCTCTACTACGGGGACGAGCACGAGTGGCTGCGCCAGAACATTACGCTGCCCGGCGCGGCGGGGGCCGAGTCGCTTCAGATCCGGATCACCGTCAAGGACTACGCTGCCGTCTTCTGTGACGGTCAATCGTCGGCGGCCGGGACCGCTCTCTTCATCGACAACCTCGATATTCGGGTGCTGAGCCAGGCGGGCCCCGTGATCTCGACCTCGGAATCGAGCCTGATGAACGACACCTTCCGGACCACGGCATTCCTTGGAAACGACAACTTCAACACGCCGCGAGGAGACAGCACCACGGTCCGGATCGCCGCTTCGCGCGGCCTGAAAGAGACTCGGTTCTACTGGAGCATCAACGGCGCTCCGTTCTCGTCTTCGCCGATGACTCCGGTCGGCGCTGCCGCTCCCGACCTGTACTACGGTGACGTGCCCGCGGGGGCCTATCCTAGCGGCTCGACCCTTCGCTACTACTTCAGTGCCTCCGATAACGCGGACGCCATGGTGACGCTGCCCATCGACGCCCCGGGCCACACGTTTACCGCGACAGTTCTCCCGGCGGTCTTCACCCCGACGGTCGCGTGTCCCGGAGACAGCGCGCGCGTCCTCTACGTGAACGCCTTCGCGGGTCCAGAGGGCGGGACGGGCGTCGACCAGAGCTTGGCGGCGCTCGGCATCCGCTACGACCGGTTCGATGTGAACGCGGCGACCGCCGGCCTCGGCAATCCGCCGGGAGGCAGCGACCCGTCCTGGGGCGGCGTGCTCTGGCCCGGTGTGCGCGCGGCCGCGCTCGCGGCGATGTACTCGGCCGTGATCTGGGACGTGGGAGAGCGCTCGTCGTTGACCCTGAGCGCGCCGGATCAGGCGCTCCTCACTTCCTGGCTCGGCACCCTCGGCAAGAACCGGGGCCTGATCCTGTCCGGGGACAATCTCGCCTACGACCTCACGGTCAACGGCGCGGGCGTGGGGACGTTCCTCGGCTGCACCATCGGAGCGACCTATTCGCGCGACATCTGGGAAAGCTCGCCTCAAGACTCGCTCACGCCTTCCCTGGCCGGCGCCGCCGGAACCCGCATCGCGGAGGAGCCGTTCCCGCTGAACGGAGGTTGCCCCGGCTTGAACCGCTTCGACGCGCTCGGCGTGGCCGCGTGCGTCGGCGCCGCTGGCCGGGCCTGGCTCCGGTACCCGAACAATCTCGTCGCGGGCACCGAGCGCCGGTCGACGCTCGGGGCCGGCCCGGACAGTCTGCGCGCGATCCTCCTCGGCTTCTCCCTCTCCACGATGCCGAGCGCGACCCGGAGGAATCTGTTCCTCTGGCGGACGCTGGTCGAGGAGATGGAGACTCCGTACTGCACCACGCCCACGGGGATCGAGACGGCCTCGTCACCGCCGGCTCCCGTGAACCGCATCGATCCTCCGGCGCCGAATCCCTTCAATCCCTCGACCGCGATCCGCTTCGCGGTGGCGCGCGCCGGGCACGTCCGGTTGACCGTTTACAACGTCGCGGGCGCGCGGGTCCGCGTGCTCGTGGACGGCGTCCTTCCCGCGGGGGAGCACCTGGCGCGGTGGGACGGCAAGGATGACCGCGGGCACGACGTGGGAAGCGCCGCCTATTTCATCCGGATGGAGGGAGAAGGGGCCTCGGCATCCCGCAAGGCCGTCCTCTTGCGCTGAGAAGCCGCACCCCGTATCCTGATCGGAACGCAGACATCCTTCGGGGCGGGGTGAAAGTCCCCACCGGCGGTGAAAGCCCGCGAGCCCGGGGCCTCGGCCCTGAGCAGGATCCGGTGCGATTCCGGAGCCGACAGTCACAGTCTGGATGGGAGAAGGATGAGAGGGTGGGGGTCCGTCCGGGCCTTCCGGCCGCCCCGCGGGTGTCTGCCTGCGGGGTATTTTCATTGGCCAGCCTACGAGTCCAGACAGACGCTTCCCACACCGCGCCGGCCTTCCCGGCGTCGGGCGCCGGAGCCAATGCGGCCCCCGGTCCGCCCAGTCCGGCCGAGGGCCGCGCCATGCGCGAAGCGATCCGGCTCGCGCGGCGCGGGATCGGCGCCACCCACCCGAATCCGCGCGTGGGGGCGGTCGTGCTCCGCGGGAACAAGATCGTCGGGCGCGGCTTTCACGCGCGGGCGGGCGAAGCGCATGCCGAGACGCGCGCGCTCGAAAGCGCCGCGGACGCCGCGGCGGGGGCCACCCTCGTTGTCTCGCTGGAGCCCTGCCCGCACTTCGGGCGCACGCCGCCCTGCGTCGCCGCGATTCTCCGCGCCGGCATCCGGCGCGTCGTGATCGGCATGCTCGATCCCAACCCCCTGGTCGACGGCAAGGGAGTGGCGCGCCTTCGCGAGGCGGGGGTCGACGTCTCGGTGGGTCTGGACGAAGACGAGTGCCGCGCGCTGAACCCCCCCTATCTCAAGTGGCGGGCAACCGGGCTTCCCTGGGTGACGCTCAAGTCCATGGTTTCGCTGGACGGTCGCGTCGCGACGTCGGACGGGGAGTCGCGCGGGCTGGGAGGGCCCGAGGAGCAGCGCCGGGTGCACCGGCTCCGCGTCGAGAACGACGCCGTCCTGATCGGCGTGGAGACGGCTCTCCGGGATGATCCGCTCCTGACCGTGCGGCTGGCCCCTGCGCGCGAGGCCGGCCCGGTGCCCTGCCGCGTCGTCCTCGACTCCACGCTCCGGACGCCGCTCGATTCCCGGCTGGTGCGGACGGCGCGGGAAGCGCCGCTGATTCTCGCGACGACGTCCGCCGACGAGGCGCGCGCGCGTGTTCGAAGAGCGCGGTGCGGCGGTGTGGCGTTTCGAGCCCGACGCGAGCGGACGCGTGCCGATCGAGCCGCTCCTCCGGCGACTGGCCGGCGAGGGGCGCCTCGCGGTGCTCGTCGAAGGCGGCCCGACCGTCCACACGTCCTTTTTGCGCGAGGGCCTGGCCGACGAAGTGGCGATCGGGATCGCGCCCATCCTGCTCGGCGGGGCCGCTGCCCCCACCTGGACGCGCGACCTGGGTCGGGATCGCCTGGGGGAGGGGATCCCGATCGGGCCGCTCTCGCTGCGGCGCCTGGGGAAGGATGTCTGGCTGACCGGGCGCATCGCGCCGCCGGCGGAGGGATCACACACTGAGGAATCTCCCGCGAGGAGGACCCATGTTTAGCGGGATCGTGGGCTCGGTCGGCTCCGTCATGGGCCTGGCGAAGAGCGGCGAGGGACTCCGCCTCACGATTGGCCACACATTCGTGGGCCCGATCGAGATCGAGCCGGGCGCGAGCGTCGTGGTGAACGGGGTCTGCCTCACCGTCGAGAGCGCGGAAGCCGGGCGATTCGAGACGACTGCCGTGGCGGAGACTCTGTCGAAGACGACGCTCGGCGCGCTTGTCTCCGGAGACCGGGTCAATCTCGAGCGCGCGCTGCGCGTCGGAGATGAGCTGGGAGGGCACTGGGTGCAGGGGCACGTGGACGCCGTGGGCGGGGTCGTCTCCGTGGACGGCTCGGGCGCCGACGTCCGGGTCTCCATCGAGGCGCCCGTGTCCGTGCGGCGATTCCTCGCGGCCAAGGGTGCGGTGACGGTCGACGGCGTGAGCCTCACCATCGCGAAGTGGGACGATCCGATCTTCATCGTGGCGCTCGTTCCCTACACGGTCGCGCACACGATCGCCTCAGGGTACGGACCCGGGACGAGGGTGAATCTCGAGTCGGACTTGATCGCGCGATACCTGGACCGCCTCCTCGACGAGTCCCCCGCGGGGCGTGAGGCCGCGGCGCGGCGCAGCCTGGCGCCGGCGAGGCCACGATGACACCGACGACCCGCCGGAAGGCTGTCCGGACGGGGGGGCCTCGCGAGGGCGCCTCCTCGCGTCCGAGGAGCGCGCGCGGCGAGCGGGGCTCCGATCGCATCCAGGCGGTCGAGGACGCGCTCCGGGCGATCCGCGCCGGCCGCATGGTGGTTGTGGTGGACGACGAGGACCGCGAGAACGAGGGGGACTTCGTGATGGCCGCCGAGTCGTGCTCGGCGGCTGACGTGAATTTCATGACGCGCGAGGCGCGCGGCCTTCTCTGCGTCTCGATGGAGGCGGAGCGGCTGGAGGCGCTGGGCCTCGCGCTCATGGCGCCGCTCAACACCGCCCGCTTCGCGACGCCCTTCACCGTCTCGGTCGACCTTCTTCACGGGACCACGTCGGGCTCTTCGGCGCACGACCGCTCGGCCACGATCCGCGCGCTGGCCGCTCCGCGCACGCGCCCCGAGCAGCTCGCGCGACCCGGCCACGTCTTTCCCCTGCGCGCGGCCGTCGAGGGCGTGCTCCAGCGGCCGGGACACACCGAGGCGGCGCTCGACCTCGCGCGCCTGGCGGGGATGAAGCCGGCGGGCGTGCTGTGCGAGATCCTCTCCGAGGACGGGCGGATGGCGCGGGGACCGGAGCTGGCTCGCCTGGCGAAGCGCCATCGCATGCCGCTCATCACGATCCGGGACCTGATCCGCTACCGCTACAGCCGCGAGCATCTCGTGTCGCGCATCGCCGTGTCCCGACTCCCGACCCGCTACGGCACCTTCCGGGTCGTCGTCTACGAGAGCCGCGTGGACGGCTACCACCACGTGGCGCTAGTGAAGGGGAAGCCCGGACCGGGCGCCGCCGGCCTCATCCGGGTGCACTCGCAGTGCCTGACAGGCGACGTCTTCGGCTCGATGCGCTGCGACTGCGGCGAGCAGCTCGCCGTGGCGCTGGAGCGGATCGATCGCGAAGGGTGCGGCGCCTTCCTCTACATGCGACAGGAAGGGCGCGGCATCGGGATCGCGAACAAGCTCAAAGCCTACGAATTGCAAGACCTGGGATTCGATACGGTGGAGGCGAATCTCAAGCTGGGCTTCGCCGCCGATCTCCGCGACTACGGCATCGCGGCGCAGATTCTCCGCGACCTCCGGTTCGAGCGTGTGCGCCTCCTGACCAACAATCCGCGGAAGATCGACGCGCTTCGCGACTACGGCATCGACGTGGTGGCGCGCGAGCCGATCGAGGTGCGGCCCAACGCCGTGAACGAGCGCTATCTGACCACGAAGCGGGAGCGCCTGGGACACCTGCTGCATCACCCTACGCTCCGCCGGAACGGATCGTCCCGATCTCACGCCAAATCCCAACCCAAATCCCGGAGCAACGGACGATGAGCCAGGAAGGTCGTCCCGGCGCGGCCGGCACTCCCGCCGTGGCCGGCGCCGCGCTCCGCGCCTTCGCGCCGCGCGCGGTCGAAGGGCGCCTGGAAGGGCGCGGGCTCCGGATCGCGATCGCCTGCGCGCGCTTCAACGAGGCGCTCTGCGAGCGGCTCCTGGACGGGGCGCTGGCCGAGCTGGCGCGGCTGGGCGTTCGCCCCGAGGAGACTCTGGTGGCGCGCGTGCCGGGCGCGTTCGAGCTGCCGCTCGCCGCGCTGCACCTGGCACGGGCCGGAGCGGACGCGGTCGTCTGCCTCGGCGTCGTGATCCGGGGGGAGACGCCGCATTTCGAGTACGTCGCCGGCGCGGCCGCGGGCGGCATCGCGCGCGTCGCGGAGCAGACCGCCGTGCCGGTGCTCTTCGGCGTGCTGACCGTGGAGACGCGGGAGCAGGGGCTGTACCGCTCCGTTGGCATTCACGGAAACAAGGGATCGGAAGCCGCCGCGGGCGCGGTGGAGATGGCGAACCTGGTCCGAGCGATCCGGCCGGGGATCCGGTCATGAGCGCACGGCGCCTCGCGCGCGAGCTGGCGTTCCGCGCGTGCTACCAGTCCGACGTCACGGGAGAGCCGATGGAGAAGTGCCTGACCGAGATCCTCGACGACATGGGGACCGGCGACGATTCGCGGGCCTTTGCCGAATCGCTGGTCCGGAGCCTGGCGGCGCACGCGGAAGAGGTGGACGCCGCGGTCAGCCGCATCGCGCGGAACTGGCCGCTCGGGCGAATGGCCGCGACCGACCGCTCCGTGCTCCGCATCGCCGCGGCGGAACTTTTGTACCACGCGGACACTCCCACGCGGGTGGCGCTGGACGAAGCGATCGAGATCGCCAAAAAGTACGGCACGGACACTTCGGGCTCGTTCGTGAACGGAATTCTTGACCGGATCGCCCATGAGGCGCGACCCTCCGTCGGATGACCACCGCTCTCCTCTCCGACGTCCACGCGAACCTCGAAGCGCTCCAGGCCGTGCTCGCTGAGCTGGAGAAGCGCCGGCCGGGCCGCATTCTCTGCCTGGGGGACGCGGTCGGCTACGGCGCGAGCCCCAACGAGTGCCTCGACCTTCTCCGCTCGCGGAGCGAGGTCGTGCTCCTCGGGAACCACGACGCGGCCGCGAGCGGGGGACCCGAAGCCGCCCGCTTCAACATCTACGCGCGGGCGGCCGCGGAGTGGACCTCGAAGGTCCTGACGCGCGAGAACCGCGAGTACCTCCAGAAGCTCCCGCTCACCTCGGCGCAGGGCTCCTTTCTCTGCGTCCACGCCTCGCCCGCCACGCCACGCGACTGGGAATACCTGCTCGACCGCTTCGACGCCGAGCCCCAATTCGCCTACTTCGAGCAGCCCGTCTGCTTCATCGGACACACGCACCAGCCCGCGGTCTTCATGGCCGACCCGGGCGGCACCCAGTCGCTCCCCGTCGGCACGTTTCGTCTCGACCACGACCGGCGCTACATCGTGAACGTGGGGAGCGTGGGCCAGCCGCGCGACAAGGACCCGCGCGCCTGCTTCGTGCTGTACCAGGAGGGCTCGGGGGAAGTGGAGTACGTCCGGGTCCCCTACGATGTCGCCGGCGCCCAGGCGAAGATCCGGGCCGCGAAACTGCCCGAGGTGCTCGCGGCGCGGCTCCAGACGGGGGAATAGCTCCCTGCGCGCGTCCACCGAAGCGCACTGGACCCGCTTCTGGAAGGAGCGGGAGGACATCGACTCCGTCTATCCCACCGACGGCCGCGTGGTCGAGCAGATCCTGTCGCAGGGACCCGTGCGGGGACGACGCGTGCTCGAGGTCGGCGCGGGCTCGGGACGCGACAGCGTGGCGCTCGCCGCCGAGGGCGCGGTCCCGTTCATCCTCGACTACTCCATGGCCTCCCTCGAGACAGCGCGCGGCGTCGCGCGGCGCCACGGCGTCTCGCCGATCCTCGTCCGGGCCGACGCGCTCCGGCTGCCGTTTCGGGACGGCGCGTTCGACGCCATCTTCCACCAGGGGCTGCTCGAGCACTTCCGGGACCCGATGCCGCTTCTGCGCGAGAACGTGCGCGCGCTTTCGGCCGACGGTCTCCTTCTGGTCGACGTGCCGCAGCGCTACCACCTCTACACGCTCTTGAAGCACGCCATGATCGCCACGGGCACCTGGTTCGCGGGGTGGGAGACGGAGTTCACCATCGGCCAGCTCGAGGGGCTGATGCGCCGCGCGGGCGTCCGCCTGGTGCACCGCTACGGCGCGTGGATGGTGCCGGGACTCTTCTACCGCGCGCTCCGCGCGCTCCTCTTGAAGCTGCGCGTCGCGAGGCTTCCGCTCTACCCGAAGCCGGTGCCGGTCGTGGGCGGACTCCTCGAGCGATGGCGCCGGAGGTGGGACGGCACGCCCGCCGCCTTTCACACCTACTTCGTGATCGGCGCCCTCGGCCGGAAAGGGTCCGCCGCGAGGGGCGGCGCCGGCGGGTGAGGGTCGTGGCGTTCAACTGGCGCGATCCGCGGCATCCGGAAGCGGGCGGCGCGGAGCTCCACCTGTTCGAGATTTTGAAGCGGTGCGTGCGCGACGGCGATCAGGTCGTCTGGCTCTCGGAGCGGTTCCCCGGGGCCGCCGCGGAGGACGAGGTGGAGGGGATTCGGATCGCCCGCGCCGGCTCGTGGTACAATGCGCCCCTTGCCTTGGGCTCCCTTTACCGTCGGCGATTTCGAAAGGAGCGGTTTGACCTCGTTCTCGAGGACATCAACAAGGTTCCGTTCTTCACCCCGCTCTATGCTCGCGCCCCCGTGCTCGCCGTGGTGCCCCACCTCTTCGGCTCCGCCGTCTTCCAGGAAGCGCCCCTCCCCGTCGCGCTCGCGGTGTGGGCCCAGGAGGCTGCCGTCCCGCTCGTCTATCGCCGCACCCCGTTCCTCGCGATCTCCGAAAGCACTCGGGACGACCTCGCGCGGCGGGGGATCGACCGGACCAGGATTCGCGTGGTGCGCTGCGGCCTGACGCAGGAGGACTATGCCGTGACCACGCCGCCGGAGGACCGGGAGGCGCCGGTCATCGTGTTCCTCGGCCGCCTGAGGAAGTACAAGGGGGCGCAGCACGCCATCCGCGCCCTCGCGATCGTGCGGCGCGAAGTGCCGGACGCCCGCCTGGACTTCGTGGGCGACGGCCCCTATCGCACGGCGCTCGAAGAGCTCGCGGCCTCGCTGGAATTGGCCGCGCACGTCCGCTTCCTCGGAGCGTTGCCGCACGCGGGCAAGGTGGAGGCCCTGAACGCCGCCCAGGTTGCCGTGGCCCCGTCGCCGCGGGAAGGGTGGGGGCTCACGGTGATCGAGGCGAACGCCTGCGGCACGCCCGTCGTCGCGAGCCGTAGCCCCGGCCTCGTCGAATCGGTGCTGGACGGGAAGACGGGACTGCTCGTGCCGCACGGCGACGTGCCCGCGCTCGCGGCCGGGCTCATCCTTCTCCTGCGCGACCGCGACCTGCGCTTGAAGCTCGCGGCGGCCGCGGTGCGCTGGGCGGGGACGTTCGACTGGGAGACCTGCTACCGCGAGAGCCGCGTCGTCATGGGAGAGGCGGCCGGCTCCCTCCGCGCCGGCGCCGCGCTGTGACCGCATCCGTGGCCGGGAGCCGGTGGCCGTCACTGCTCCGGAGCAAGGGCGCGCTCATCCTCCTCAAGATCCTCGTCTCGCTGGCGCTTTTCGCCTACGTGGTCGCGAAGGTGTCGCCGGGGAACGTGTGGGAGGCGGTGAAGCCGGCCGACCCGCGGCTCCTCGCGGCGGCGGCGGCGCTCTTTCTTTTCTCGAGCCTCGTGGGAAGCTGGCTTTGGGGGCGGCTCCTGCGCGCCCAGGGGGTTGTGATTCCGTACCGCAAGGTGGCCGCGTACTACTTCGTCGGCCTCTTCTTCAATAATTTCCTCCCGTCGAACGTGGGCGGCGACATCGCGCGCATCACCGACGCGTCCCGGCACTCGGGGCGCGTGAGCCCGGTCTTCTCCGCGACCCTCATGGACCGGCTGATCGGCGTGATCGCGATCGGGTTTCTGGCGGTCATCGCGTCCATCGCCGCGTTCCCGGAGCTCAAGTTCTACGGGATCTACGCGGCGCTGGCCGCGGTCTTCGTCCTTTCCGTCGCGGCCTTCCTGAGCATCTTCGACCGGCGCGTGCTCCATGCCATGGAGTGGCCGTTCCGCGCCGTGGGGGCCCACGGCGCCGCCGCGGCGGTCGGCCGGCTGTTCGACGACCTGCACGGCTTCCGGAACCAGGGGGGCGCGCTCCTCGCCGCCTTCGTGGCCTCGACGGTCGTCCAGATCAGCCGCATCTACGTCCACTACCTCGTGGGACTCGCTCTCGGAGTGCGGATCGCCGCCGGCTACTACTTCCTTTTCGTTCCGATCCTCGCCGCGCTGATTTCCCTGCCCATCTCCCTGAACGGCCTGGGCGTGCGGGAAGGAGTGGGCGTCGTGCTCTTCGGGATGGCGGGGCTCACGAAGGAGCAGGCGTTCGCGGTTCCGTTCGTGACCTACCTGGTCTCGGTGGTGATCAGCCTCCTGGGCGGGCTCATCTTCCTCTCGCGGCCGCCGCGCCGCGCGATCGCGCAGAGGCTGGAGCGGCGCCGCGCGGAGCGCTCGGTGCGCGCGGGCGAAGGGCGGCGTCCATGATCTCCTGGAAGCGAGCGCACACGCTGGTCGGAGCCTTGGCGTTCGGCGTGCCCCTGCTCGTCTACATCCGCACACTCACACCGACCGTGCCGTTCTGGGATTCGGGCGAGTTCATCGCCACGTCGTACATCCTGGGCTTGCCGCATCCTCCGGGAAATCCCGTCTACACCATGCTCGGGCGCATCCTGAGCCTGTTCCCGATCGAGAGCGTGGCGTGGCGTGTCAACTTCATGAGTGCCCTGGCCTCGGCGGGCTGCGCTTTCTTCACGTTCCTGTTCACCTCGCGCGCTCTCTCGCGGATGTTCGGCGGCCGGCCGGCGACGGCCGCGCAGTGGATCGCCTGCGAGGTGGGGGGATTGGCCGCCGCGTTCTTCACGGCGTTTTCGAACAGCTTCTGGGACAGCGCGATCGAGGCCGAAGTCTACTCCCTCTCCTCCTTTG
>JANLXD010000382.1:0-6144 GCA_031364935.1 Candidatus Eiseniibacteriota bacterium | reverse complement strand
CGCCTGCTGGCGCGCCGGACACTGGACGTGGAGAAGCTTTGGGTCGCTGTCGCGCCACTCTGGCCATGACTCGCGGCGAGAATACCTCAGCCGCCTGGATCCGCGCGTATTCGTGCTTCTCCTGGCGAACGGTGGGCGGGTCCGGCATCGGCAGCCGGACCCGCAACCGCCGCGCGCGGCGCTATTCGATGACGACCTTCCGCGTGACCACCTCGCGGCCATCCGCCAGGAGACGCGCGAAGTAGACCCCGCGGCCGGTTGGCGTGCCGCTGTCGCTCCTCCCGTCCCAGACGGCGCGAAACGTTCCGGGAGCCGCGTCCTGCTCGACCAAGGTACGAACGGCACGCCCTCGGACGTCGTAGACCCGGAGCGAGACCCGCGCGCCCTTCTCGAGCGAATACTGGAGCACGTGGTCCGTTCCGGGATTTTGGGAAGCGATCCGGAGGGACAACCCTGCGCTCCCGGCTTCTCCCTGGCCTCCAAGAGCGCCCGCGTCGCGGCCGAGGCTCCCGCGCCCGGAGCCGTGCTGCACACGGTGGTGCTCGTGGTTCAGCGGATTGTTCGGCGGCGCGACATAGGGAAAGTACGGGAGGTAGGGAACGTCGTTCGCGTCGATCCCGTCGCCGAGACGGTTGTTCGGGGCAACGTTGAAGCCGTCCACGAGGACACCCGCCACGACCCTGAGCTCGATGTCGACCACATCGTCTCCCAGCCGGCGTCCGTTGGGGAACCCGGCGAGATCACCCGAGAGAACGCCGAACCGGTCGGGCCGAACCGCCGGAGGAATCGCCAGATTAAGTCGCAGCATCTCACCCGGCGATACGCCGGCGGGCTGGTTCAGCCCCGGAACTCCCGTCGCGAAAACGGCGACCAGGTCATTCCGCGGCGCCGGCGGCACGTTGATTCCAAAGATGGCGTGGAGCAGCTTCGCGAGCTCCGGATCGACGACATACGCCCCAAAGTTGGCCACGTCGTTGAACGGCTCGCTGGCGTTGAACTGGTCCTTTTTCCCGAGCGGGATGACGACCTCGTTCACGAGCGGCATGCCCAGCCGCGACACCTGGATTTCCGAACCCGAAAATTCCACCGCGCCGTTTCCGTTGATCGTACGGGTCTTTGGCCGCTCCGCGGTGTCCCAAAGTCCGATGATGTGGTTGTTCCTGGCCGGGTCTGGAGCGGTGCCGTCCTTCGTGATCATCTCTTTGGGAATCTGGAGGACGATGCTCATGACGTTGAACCCACCGACCCCGTCGACGCCCTTTCCCGTGTCGCCCGGCGGACGGCGAATGCTGAGCAGGTCGAAGACCGCCGCGAGATCGACGAAGAACGGATCGTCGCGTGGGCCCACGAAGACCTTGTATCCGCCGGGGAGTGTCTGGATGGCCGCCTGCGCGAGGGCACTGTAATTCGGCATCGAAGTGGGGCCGACGAAGTAGGGCGCCACCTGCCCCGTGCCGAGCACAGTTTCCTGCCCACGGTCCACATCGATGCGAGTCAGCGTCCAGGTCTGACGCACGTTCAGGTTCGGGTCCGTCAGGCTCAGGACTTGACCCGTGTTGTAGAGGAACGTGTTTTCGTTCTGACGCGTCGTGTGGAACTCGAACTCGAATCGCACGTGTTTGTGCGCGTCCCCCACGTTGTCCACGTTGATGTAGTACGAGGCGTCGTCGTCGAAGCCCGCGAAATTGGGCCCGCTGTTCGGTTCGATCAAGGGCACCCAGTTCCCGACGATCGTGACCGCTCCGGGCGCGTCCGACGCGACCCACGCGTAGAGATCCGTGTCGTCGGCCAAGCGGTCCTTGTTGGTGCCGGGCGCCTCGCTGTGACTGGAAGCCACCGCGGACGAGCGCAGCGGCCCCGCGAGCAGCACGAGGACAAAGGAAAGCAATAGGGCGATTCGCTGGCGTTGCATCGTGATGGTCCCCTTCTTTCATGGACGTGTCGGGTCGAAGCCCGGATCGCGACGGAGCGCGGAGATGCGCTCCTCGATCCCGCGAGGGGGACTGGCGCCGTCGGTCTTCCCTCGACACCTCCCCTACGGACCATGCGCGAGGACGGATGAGGCGAAGGGTCGCGGAGCGGTGGGCCGTGCCTCGGACATGAACATTTGCCCTTGCCCGCGTTCCACTCAGTTCCTACTCTGGGATCTTCATGAACCTCCCGCGCGAGCGCGCCCCATCGCCCCCCGTGATCTTCCCGGCTCCCTTCGTCCAGACGCCGTTCTCGTCCGTAATCCAGTCGTGGACGAGCACGTGCGCGCCCGGGTTCCGCCCGTGACCCAGCCGAATCCCGACCGCGCCTGCGTCGAGCGGCTCCGGGATGGAGATACACGCGCGATGGAAGAGCTGTACGACCGGCACAACGATCTTCTCTACTCCCTGGTGAGGCGAATCGTGGGCATCGCGGCGGAAGCCGAGGATGTGCTGCAGGAGACCTGGCTCCACGCGTGGCGCACGGCCGCGTCCTTTGACCCGGCACGTGGAACAGTCGTCGCCTGGCTCGTGACCATCGCGCGCAGCCGCGCGATCGATCGGATCCGAAGCGAGGGCTCGCGCCGGCGGGCGATGGATACCGCCGGCTCCGACCCGGCGGCAACGCCCCCTCCCGATCCGTCGGCCGCGGCCGTGGAAACGCAGCGCCGGGAACGGGTGCGGGCGGCGCTCGCGGAGCTTTCGCCGCAGCATCAGCAGGTCCTCGATCTGGCCTATTTCGGAGGGCTCTCGCAGACCGAGATCGCGGCTCGGATGGCCGCGCCGCTCGGCACCGTCAAGTCGTGGACGCGGCAGGCTCTGGATCGCCTGAGCGAGATCGTGCCTCGAGAGGAATGGATATGAGCCGGCACCGCGAAGAACATCTGGAGCTTTGCGCTGGGCACGCGCTCGGCTCTCTCGGCGCCGACGATCGTCGAATGCTGGAAGAGCATTTGGCCGAAGGCTGCTCCGTGTGCCATGCCGAGCTCTCGCGCCTCGGCGAGGCGGCGGCGTTGCTGGCTTTATCCGCCCCGCTGCGCCGAGCGCCGGCGGCGCTCCGGAGCCGCGTTCTCGACGCGGTGCGGGCCGAGCCGGTCGCAGGACCGTCACGGGCGGCGGGGCACGGGCGCACCGGTGTTCGTCCCTTCCGAGCCGGGCTTCCAGCGCGTCGACGCGTTCCGATCGCGGCGTGGGGGCTGGGCGCCGCCGCCGCCCTGATCGCCGTCGTCGGAGTGATCGAATGGCGCCAGGCGGCGTTCCGGGGGCGGGAGCTGACCGCCGCGCGCGGCGAGATCGCCCGCCTCACCCAGGCGCTGGAAGAGGAGCGGCGGTGGGCCGGCGTCCTCACCGCACCGCGCGCGGTGACGGTGCCGCTGACCCCGACGCCGGAGGGCTCGCCCCAGTTGAGCGCCCGCGCCACGTACGACCCCGAAACGCGCCGGGCGTTGCTCGTCTTCTCCAACTTCGCCGCGCCCCCCGGCAAGGACTACCAGCTCTGGGCCATCACGAAGTCGGGCCCCTCGAGCCTGGGGCTGGTCCGTGCCGACAGCACCGGGCACGCCGTGGTCCGCCTGGCGGACGCGGGCGACCCGGCATCATTGGGTGCGTTCGCCGTCTCCCTCGAGAACGAGGGCGGGGCCCCGACGCCTTCGGCGCCGGCCGGGCCGGTGGTCATGGCGGGCAAGATCGGCGGCTGAACAGCGCGGGGATCGGCCGCCGGACGGAGCTCATCCGAAGTCTCCCGGCGCCCGTAGAAATCCTGGATGAAGACACCAGCGTTCTTTTCCCGCGATCTGCTTCCACGGGGCCTCCTGGCCTGTACCCTTCTTTCCGGCGTGCAGGTTCCTTCTGCCCGGGCCCATCAGTTCTGGCTGTCTCCCTCCAGCTACGTCGGTGCGGTGGGGCGGCCGGTCACGGTGGATGCGCTGGCCGGGACCGGCTTCCGCGGTGAGCGAAAGCCGTGGTCCCCCACCCACGCCATCCGATTCGTCGCCCGCACAGCTCGGATCATCGATCTGACCCAGGCGGCATCCGCCGGGGACATGACGTGGGCCCGGTTCGTTCCCACTAACGACGGGGGCGCCTGGATCGCCTTCGAATCGACGTTCACCCCTATTCAGCTCGCGGCCGGCCCGTTCGACGTCTATCTCCAGGACGAGGGACTGACTGCCGCCCGGAATGCGCGCGCCCGCGGTATCCCCGGAACGCCGGGACGTGAGCGCTATCGCCGGTGCGCCAAAGCCTGGCTCTCCGGACGTGACGTAGCGCGGGCGACCTTCCCGATTGGAATGCCGCTCGAGATCGTGCCGGGCGCGGCACCCGGTTCGGGGCCTGTGCTCGCGATTACCGTCCTGCGCGAGGGTCACCCCTTGGCGGGAGCGCTGGTGAAGGCCTGGAGAGCGCCGCTCGACTCGAGCGGTCGGCCGGCCGACCCGGCGGGTCGCGATTCCGTGAGGATCGCGTGGCAAGCCCAAACCGACGCCCGCGGCCGCGTCTCGGTCCCGGCGAGGGAGCCGGGCGAGTGGCTCGTCAGCGTGGTGGACATGGTGCCCTGCCGGGGGGACCGAGGGGCCGACTGGGAGAGCACCTGGGCGTCGCTCACGTTTATCAGGGGATCGCGTTGAGCGGGCGGACCGCCGCCCGCCGGCCGGCGCGGGGCTTTCTTCTGGCGATCGCCGTTCTCGCCGGTCTCGCCCCACGATCCGCAAGCGCTCACGACCAGTCGTTCAGTCATGCCAACGTGGAGTGGGCGACGGATCGGATCGACGTGACGCTCACGGTCCATCGGGACGACGCCGCGTCGGTGCTCGGGACGGTCTCCCCCGAGGCGCTGATGGATCACGGGGTCCTGAACGAGAACGCCGGACGTCTCGCCGATATCCTCGCGGCGCGGTTCCGGCTCCAAGGCGACGGAAACGATCTCGCCCTTCGATTCCAGGCGGCGGAGGCAAGACCACCGGAGCACGCCGTGAGCCTGTCGTTCGAAACCGACAGGTTCGACCGGCCGGTCTCCCAATTGACGGTCGAGTTCGGTCTGTTCCCCGCGATCGCAGACCACGAGACCTTTCTCAAGGTGACCCAGGGACGGCGGCTCGCGCTCCAGGACGTGCTCACGACGGACCATGCCCGCGCCGAGATCTACAGCGACGGACCTGCTGGTGCGCTGGCCGTATTCCTTACGTTTCTCCGGGCCGGCACCCACCACATCTTCATCGGTCCCGACCACATTCTCTTCATCGTCGGCTTACTGCTCCTGGGTGGCGGGGTAGGCCGCGTCCTCAAGGTGGCGACCGCGTTCACCTTCGCCCATAGCATCACACTCGCGGTCGCCGCCCTGGGCTGGTTCACCGCCCCCGGATGGCTGGTCGAGCCTCTGATCGCGCTCAGCATCGTGTACGTAGGAGTCGAAAACGTGCGCTCGCGCCCCGGGCGACGGGACTGGCGCACACGTGCCGCCTTTTGCTTCGGGTTGGTTCACGGGTTCGGATTCGCGAGCGTTCTCCACGAGGTCGGCCTTCCCCGGCATGCGATCGGCTGGTCGCTGCTCGCCTTCAACCTTGGCGTGGAGCTGGGGCAAGCGGGCATCGTGGTGGTGGTAACCCCGCTCGTGGCAGCCCTTCGCAAGTATTGGCCGCGCGTCGCACCGCGCGCGATCGCGACCTGCTCGTGGGCGATCATCGCGGCAGGAACGTTCTGGTTCATGGAACGGGTGATCGTGCCCGCGCTGCGGCTCGGGTCGCGGCTCTAGAGAACGCCACTCCGCACGGTCCCGGGGCCCTGTCTAGCCCATTTTCGGCACC
Organism: Candidatus Eiseniibacteriota bacterium; assembly: GCA_031364935.1. GTDB lineage: Bacteria > Eisenbacteria > RBG-16-71-46 > SZUA-252 > SZUA-252 > DASQJL01. The sequence continues at coordinate 374 of JANLXD010000382.1, read as the reverse complement.
CGGCCAGGGTTTCTTAATCTCTTCCGCTGCACTGGGATCGGCCGAAAATGCGGCTGCCAGGCCATAAAAGAGGAGACCAGGGGTTCCCAAAGGCATCCAAGGGAAGTACCCTTATCCATTCGAATTGCCCGTAGTACAACCGAAGCTAGCTTCCGTCGTCCACTCTCCGTCGAGCAGGTACCCCATGCGGCGTTCCCTAATCGCTCCATGTCTATTGCTGCTCTGCACCCTGATCAACGCCGGTTGCGCGGCCTCCCGTCCCTTCGCCCGTGGCGGAGTTGAGGTGCCCAGCCCGACCCCATCCGGCCCCAGCGCGTCGGCCCTGTTGGGCCCTGATGCCGAAGTCCCGATGGCCGTCGCCGAATCGTTCCGCG
>JANLXD010000354.1:0-3769 GCA_031364935.1 Candidatus Eiseniibacteriota bacterium | reverse complement strand
ATCGGCCCCGGCTCCGGCTCCAAACCGCCGAAAACACCCGCCGGGTTGAACCGAAAGACCCTTCCGGGGTATAGTTTTTCAGCATTCGGCCGACCAACGGATAGGGAGGTGATTCGCGCTGCTCCGCTACCGCTATCTCTTGTTCCTCATTGCAGGGCTTCTATTTGCGGCCTCGTCGCTCCAGGGCAAGGGCTCTCAGACGGACATCCTCATCCAGAGCACCAACGATGTCTTCAATGAGCTCGCGCCCTGTGGCTGACACGCTCACCCGCTAGGCGGCCTCGCCCGGAGGGCGAGCCAACTCAAGGTAGGCGGCCTCAAATTCGCGAACCGCTTCATCGTGGATTCCGGCGATTACTTCGGGACCACGGGGGAGCAGGACTCCCTGAAGTCCGGGTTCATGGTCCAGGCCATGGATCGCCTCGGCTATAGCGTGGTGACCATCGGCGAGCGCGACCTTTCGTTCGGCCAGGCCTATCTCATCGACACCTTCAAGAAGACGAAGATGGACCTCGTCTCCGCGAACGTCGTGTACGCCGACACCAAGAAGCCCTTCCTGAAGCCATACGTCATCCGGAAAGCCGGAACGGTGAAGGTCGCCTTCACGGGTCTCCTCGGGAAGGAGATGCTGGACCACGTGAAGAAGCACGCGGGCGAGAAGGAGCTGACGGTCCTCGATCCGATCGCGGTCGCGAAGACGCTGATCCCCGAGCTTCGGAAGAAGGCCGACGTGGTCGTGGTCCTCTCGCACCTGGGCCTGACCGACAGCCAGAAGCTGACGATCGAGGTCCCCGGCATCGACGTGATGGTGTTCGGGCATCTGGTCGGCCTCTCGAAGCAGGTCGTCCAGACGCAGGGCGTGATCAACGTCCGGGGCGGCGAGCGCGGGCAGTACATCCCGTCCATCCACCTGGTGGTGGAGGACGGCAAGATCACTTCCTACGACGGCGAAGTCGTGACGCTGGACGACAAGATCCCGGCGGACGAGGTGATGAACCGCCTGGTGGACTCGTTCCAGGACGAGCTGAACAACCGCTTCCAGAAGCAGAGCGAGCAAGCCGCCCAGCAGCAGGCCAAGCAGACCCAGGTGGCCCTGTCCGCCGATCACTATCTGGGCGAGAAGAATTGCCGCCGCTGCCACGAGATGGAGTATCAGATGTACTCGAAGCAGCACCATGCGCACGCCTTCGCGACGCTCACCAAGAACCAGCGCGACTCCACGCCCGAATGCCTCCCCTGCCACGTCGTGGGGATGGGACAGGCGGGCGGCTTCGTCTCCAAGGAGAGCACCCCTGACCTTGTCAACGTGCAGTGCGAGAACTGCCACGGAATGGGGACGACGCACGGAAGCGGCCACGTGGTCGGTCCGGAAGTGTGCATCACCTGCCACTCGGCGTCGCAGGACCCGACCTTCAACTTCGACGAAAAGCTTCCGAAGATCGTCCACTGGCAGTAAGGGTCCGATGAGCCACCGCGCCTCGCTTCTCTTCGTCGGGCTCCTGGTCGCGCTCGGCACGGCATTCCCTCGCCCGGCGCACGCCCAGACGCTGAAGCTGGGTTCCCTCCGCGTCTACCACTCCGACGTGGTCGGCCCCTGGGTCAGCTACCGCGTGCGCACGCAGAGCGGCCGCACGTCCGTGCGGGAGTTCACGCAGCGGGTGGCGATCGTTTCACGGGAGAGGGTGGGGAAGACCGAGGGCTATTGGGTCGAGCTCAAGACGACCGACCGGTCGGGAGTCCGGATCGAGCGCGGCCTCTTCGCGCCGAGCCGCTCCGCGGCCTTGAAGGGTGACGATTCGGACAAGCCGGACTTGGGGGAGTTGCCGGAGCCGGGGGAATCCCCCGAGGACACCACCGCGGCCCCGCCCGATCCGGAGACGATGCACGGGGAGCCCCAACCGCTCCGCCTGGTGCGATACCAGATTCTGGTCCCCGGCGGAAAGCTCTACGAGTACCCGATATCCTCCGCCTACTCGCTCCGCGCCGGCGGCGGCATTTCCACCTACGAGCTGTTCGAGTTCGATCCGACGGTGAAACCGGTGCGGAGGTTTCTCGGTCCGGACACGCTTCGCATGGGCCGGCGCGTGGTTCCCGCGCTGCTCGAGTGGACGTACCGCACCGGCACCGACGACTGGCCGACGATGGAGGACAGCGCGTCCGCCTACCGGCTCGTGCTCACGCAGACGCTCTGGCGGAATCCGGCGGTTCCCATCACCGGCTTCGCTCGCTCTCTGTTTCGCGTGGGCACCAAGCGGGTTCCCGCGATGTCGGACTCGGCCGCGGCGACCGCGCGCGCTCCTTTCGCCGGGCCCACGTTCGAATCCGCCGACACCACGCGCGGCGCGACGACGATGCAGCCCGGCGACGGGCATCTCCTCTCCTGGACCGAGCTGATCCTGGAAGATTTGGGCGCCGACGCGGTGGCCGAGGTGACGCAGACTCCCGAGCCCGCGCCCGTGACCGAACGGGGTACCAACCTCCAGGATCTCAAGTAAAAACCCTGCCGCGCCGCGTTTCATCTTCAAGTACGCCTCCGATTGAGCCGATCACTCCGGCGAATCGCCCTCGACAGCCGTCGCGGGCCGAACCGAGCCGGGGGACCGCGCGATGCAGGGTGGACGGAAGCCGCTGGGGCAGAGCCTCGTGGAGCTGGGGCATCTGTCCCCCGAGGGCCTGGCCCGCGCCCTCGAAGAGCAGCGCCGAACCGGCACCTCACTCCGTGAGGTCATCCTTCGGCTGAATCTGGCCTCCGAGTCGGCCATCCTCGACTACTACGAGGAGCAGCTCGGGATCCCCCGCATGGACCTGAGCACCTACGTGCTCGAGCCCGAGATCGTCCGGCTCCTCCCCGACCGTGTCGCGCGGCAGTACACCGTCCTCCCGCTCTTCAAGATCGGCTCCACCCTGACCGTCGCGATGGCCGACCCGCTGGACGTGGTCGCTCGGGACGAGGTGAAAAAGTCGACGGGGCTGGAAGTGGACGTGGTCGTCTCGCCGCTGGGTCAGATTCGGGAGGCGATCGAGCGCCTGAATCCCGCGGGCGCGGGGCTCGACCAGCTCGCGCGGGAGCAGGCGCTGCGACAGGTGGCGGCCGAAGTGGCCGCGCGCCCCGAGGAAGACGGGCCGATCATCCGCTTCGTGAACGCCGTCGTGCAACAGGCCGCGCGCGAGGGGGCCTCGGATCTCCACCTGGAGCCTGACGAGTCCTCGTTCCGCATCCGGCTCCGCGTGGACGGCATCCTGCGCGAGGTCTCGGTCCAGTCGAAGGCGCTTTACGCGCCGGTGGTCTCGCGCGTGAAGATCATGGCTGCTCTGGACATCGCCGAGCGCCGCCTGCCGCAGGACGGCCGAATCCGGATGAACGTGGCCGGCCGCGACCTGGACCTCCGCGTCTCCACGTTCCCCACGATCCACGGGGAGAACGTGGTGCTGCGGCTTCTCGACCGCTCGGCGACGCTGATCGGTCTGGCGGAGCTGGGTCTGGCGCCGGCCCCGCTCGCAAGCCTCGAGCGGATGATCCGGAAGCCGAACGGCATCGTGCTGGTCACGGGCCCCACCGGCAGCGGCAAGACGACCACGCTCTATTCGTGCATCCAGCGGATCAACAGCGTGGAGCGGAACATCGTCACGCTGGAAGACCCGGTCGAGTTCCACATGGGCTCGATCCGCCGGGTGAAGAGGATCAGGTCGCGCGTGGTGACGCGTTTCTGGAAGAAACTTTTCGAAGCCGTGGCGACGCGGGTCGGCGCTTGCTGCGTCTCCAGTCGGA
>JANLXD010000346.1:0-1697 GCA_031364935.1 Candidatus Eiseniibacteriota bacterium | reverse complement strand
ACGGCCTGGTCGAGGTGTACGTCACCCACGAGGTCGGCTGGGAGACGGGAGTGGGCGATGCGCGCGTGTCGCGGCTCGTCTTGAACCAGCGCACCGGCGGGGTCTTGAACGCGGACTATCTCCTGGACGGGAACGAGGACTACACGCTTCTCTCCTCGGCGGCGCTCCTCGGCCCGCGTGAGGGCTTCATCGGTCCCACGCTTCTCGTGGGCGAAGCCTCGGTCGACGGCCCACGCCACGGCGTGGTCGGTGCGATCGACGTGCGGGGCAAAACCGTCACCGAGCTTCCGTGGATGGGACACTTTCGCCACGGAGGAACGGCGGTGCTCCGGCATTCCTCCGGAAAGCTCGTCGCGATCGAAACGGAAGCCGGATCTCCCGGCTATTCCCAGCTCTGGATGTACGTCGCGAACAGCGATTCGGACCTTCTCGCGGGGCGGGGGCGCCTGTACGTGCTCCGCGCCGACGAGCCCCCATTCGGACCGAATACCGGGTACGCCTCGATGGCTGCACGCAATCGTCCCCTCTCGGGGCGGTTCGTCCCCTGTGACAATCCCGACCAGCTCGCGGTCGTACGCCAGCCGAACGAGCTGGAGGCGCGCGCGCTGTCCCTCGGCAGTCTCGGCTTCGTCCGTCTTCAGGACGTCGCCATCGATCCCGACCGGTCGGACTCCTTCTACTTCACCGACGCCGGCGCCCCCTCGCCCGCCGATCCTTCGTCCGGCCGTCCCGTGACGGGAAACGGCCGCCTCTATCGCGCGGAGCTGGATCCGATCGACCCCACTCGCCTCACGCGACTCGAAGTGATTCTGGATGGAGATGAAGGGGACGACATCTTCCGCCCGGACAACATCGCGGCGAACAGCGACGGCCTCATGATCCAGGAGGATCCCGGTGTCCGCGGCCTCCACCCGGCCCGCATTCTCCACTACGGCACACTCACGCGCCGGCTCGAGCCGATCGCGGAGTGCGCCGAGCGCGATGCGCAGGGGCGGTTGTTGCCTCAGGGGACCGGAGGGGTGTGGAAATCGACCGGGATCGTCGACGCGAGCGAGATGTTCGGGGATGGCTCGTGGCTGGTCACGGTGCAGGCGCCGACCGAATGGACGTCGTCGTTCCGCGGGAGTGCGGGCGGCGGGCAGCTACTTCTGTTGCGCGCGTCCGGTCGGCGGCCCTAGTTACCGAAGAACAACAAACCTTCGAGATACCGTCGAACCGGCATTCAGCCTGAGGAAGTAGGGGTACCGGGATGCCGCCGAACACGAAGTTGCACAGGAACAGCCGTCCCGGTGTGGGCGTGCCGAACACCGAGGCTTGGATGTGCGGGAAATCGGGCGGAAGCGACTCGGCCAGGGCCGCGGTCTGCGCGGGGGCCGTGGCGCCGCCGCCGGACTCAGGCGATGGGCTCTCGTCGCCATCCACGGGGATCACGAAATCGCGCAGGGCCTCGCGCTCCGGACCCGCGACCGTGAACGTGAACTCGCCCGCAGGCACGGGCTCGCCGGTGTCGGTGACGAGCCCTGGATCGAGGCTGCAAGTCACGACCTCGCCGGGAGTGAACGGAAACTCAGGTTGGAACGTGACTTCCTTGCGATCGTCCGTCAGCCGAAGCTGACCCTGGTGCGATCCCGACTTCGAGCCGTTGACGCGAAACTTCCCTTTGTCGACCGATCCCGGATCCAGGTTCCCACCCGGGC
>JANLXD010000248.1:0-1643 GCA_031364935.1 Candidatus Eiseniibacteriota bacterium | reverse complement strand
ATTAGGCTGCAAGACGCCAGACTGAGATGCTTGCGCTGGACAGCAAGCACGGAGTTCACTTTCACATGGGTGTGCTCGGCCAAGCGCAGCATCGTTTAGTCGAACAATACGGTTCTGCAGCGTGGTCTCACCCCCATTCAGCCGGTCGAGGTTCTCCATCGGCAGGGCGAGCACATCTCGCCGCGATACCCGCTCGCGTCGCATGCCGCGTGTGATCTATCCTCCGACCTCGGCGGCAACTCGTCGCCGGGGTCGGATTGTTTCAGTGTGGGTCGAAGCACGGCATCGCCGGGCCTGCACCGAAGGGGGGCGTCATGGGTGAACGGCAGAGAATTCTCGACTTGCTGGATCGGGCCTACAAGAAGGAAGCGTGGTACGGACCCGGGTTGCTCGAAACGCTCAAGGGAGTGAACGCCTCGCTCGCGGCCAAGCGCCCACCTCACGGTGCCCACTCCATCTGGGAGCTGGTGGAGCACGTCGCGAGCTGGAACGAGCTGGTTGCGAAGCGGCTCGAAGGCCAGAAGATCACCTACACGCCCGAGTACAACTTCCCGCCGGTCCCGAAGAACCCTTCGCCCGCCGCGTGGAAGAAGTCGCTGACGCGTCTCGCGCGAACCCAGGCGCATTTCCGTCGCGAGGTCGCGCGATTCCCCGTCGCGAAGCTGGGACGCCGGCGTCCAAAGCCGGAGTCGGTGTGGAACGTGCTCATCCACGGTCAGATCCAGCACGGCGTCTATCACGCGGGGCAGATCGCGATGCTGCGGAGGATGTTCGGGAAGCCGATCCCGTAGGCTTCGCGAATTACGCCGGCGCCACGGCCCGTGCCCCTGGAGGTCGGCGCGCGAATCATAGTGCACGCCATCCCCTGCTGTTCAGACCCGGGAAGTCCGTATAGAATCCGGCGCTTACAAGAACGCGGGCGTTAGCTCAGTTGGCAGAGCACCTGCCGTTTTAGGTGAAAATAGGGATTTCAGCGACCGAGAGCGTAAGTACAGTCCGCGGATCACAAGAGTCGTTTCAGCCAGGCGGGTTCCAAGGCTCCCGCCGAAGTTCTCGATCGTTCCCTCGAGCTCCGGATTCGGGCGACGGCGAGCATCCTTGATGAGGGCGCGGGCCCCTTGAACCCGATGGGTGGGGGCCACAAGACTCGGACTCATGCGCAGGGCGAGTTGACGGGCAGCAGTCAGCGTCAAGGTGACCTGCGAATCGGGTGGCCCGCTGTCGTCCGCGAGCGGCCGCTGTCGAGCTCGGCCTGAATCGTCCTCCGGCACTTGTCGGGCACCGGACTCCCGGTTGCGGGGTGCCGCGACCAGCAAGGTGATCTCTGGATCTGCAAGGAATGCGGGACCACACGGGGGCAATCTCGGATTAGAGCCGTTGACGTGGAGGGCTGGTTCCACTAAAATTCCGTGCTCATGTGCACACTTCGTTCTGAGCGCGCCCTGATTGCCCTGGCGTTTCTCGCGATCCTCCTCACCAGCCCTCTGCCTGGTGCTCGCGTTCTTTGCGTAGCCTCGGCGGGTCACGTCTCCGTGGAAGCGGACGGCGTTCCCTGTGCCGAGCTGGAACTGGGGGCAAGCTCTGATCAGGGGTGGCCCAGCGAGCCCTGCGACGCTCCGAGCTGCCAGCCATGCACAGACATG
>JANLXD010000228.1:0-1993 GCA_031364935.1 Candidatus Eiseniibacteriota bacterium | reverse complement strand
GCATTACGTGCTCTTCGGCGGATCGCTCATGGGGATCTTCGCGGGGTTCTACTACTGGTTCCCGAAGATGTCGGGCCGCATGTACAACGAGCTCTGGGGCAAGGTGCACTTCTGGATGATGTTCATCGGGATGAACCTGGTTTTCATGCCCATGCACCTGATGGGAATGTACGGGATGCCCCGGCGCATCTACACCTACCAGCCGCAGTACGCTGGGCTGAACCACATCTCCACCGTCGGCGCCGTCATTCTCTTTGTGGGCATGTCGATCTTCGTGATCAACGTCCTGACCAGCCTCTGGCGGGGGCGTCGCGCGCCGGCCGATCCCTGGGACCACGCGGAATTCAACAAGACGCTCGAGTGGACGGTCTCCTCGCCGCCTCCTCCCGAGAACTTCGCGCGCCTCCCGGTGATCCGGTAGCGGGAGGGAGGATCGCGGCGCTCCGCGCGCCGCGCACCCCATGGACGCCGCCTCCGGCCGCCTGACCTCGATCCTCCGGGTCGCGCTGTTCCTCGTGTTCGTGCTCATCGTCTGGGGCGGGATCGTCCGCCTCTCCGGATCAGGGCTCGCCATTCCTGACTGGCCGCTCGCGCACGGGAAGCTGGTCCCGCGCCCGCATCCGAACGTCCTGATCGAGTACGTCCACCGCGTGCTCGCGGGGCTGGTCGGCCTGGCCACGCTCGCGGCGGCCATCACGGTGCTCCGGAGTCCATTCTGGCGGCCCCGTCTCTCGGGGCTCGCCGTCCTCGCCCTGGTCGCGCTCGCGCTCCAGATCTTCCTCGGCGCCCGGGTCGTATTGGACGAGCTGCCCGTGGATCGGGTGGTCGCGCACCTGGTGCTGGCCTTTCTCTTCTTCTTCGTGCTCCTCCGGATGGCCCTCGTGGCCCGCGATGCCGAGGACCCCGCTGGGATCTCCCCGGCGGCCGCGGCCGGAGTGGCCGCGGGCGGGCACGCGGACCCTGGTTCGCGGCGGGGGATCGCCCTTTGGGCGCGGATCGCGACGTGGGCGGTGCTCGTCCAGGTTGCCCTGGGCGGGTGGGTCTCCTCGTCGGGCGCGGCGCTCGCGTGCCCCGATTTCCCGACGTGCCAGGGGATGTGGCTCCCGCCGATGCACGGCCTCCTGGGGATCCACATGACCCACAGGTTCGGCGCCTACGCCGTCGTCCTCCTGGTCCTGGGGCTTCTCTTCCGGGCCGCGCCGCTCAAGCTTCCGCCCCGCGCGCGCTGGTCCCTCAGGATTTCGGGTATACTGCTCGCCGCGCAGTTTCTCCTGGGCGTGGCCAACGTGATCCTGCGCGTGCCCCTCCCCGTCAGCGCCGGCCACCTGGCGACGGCCCTGATGCTGTTCGGAACCCTGACCATCGCGAGCTACGAGCTCTCCCGTGCGTGATTACATCGAGCTGACCAAGCCGCGCATCGTGGCGCTGGTGATGGTGACCGCCCTCGCGGGCGTCGTGGCGGAGGGCTCGCTGCTGCACCATCCTCTCCGGCTGCTCGTGGTCCTCGGCGCCATCATGATGACGGCCGGCTCCGCGAACGCGTTCAACCAGTACTTCGAGCGCGACCTGGACGCTCAGATGGAGCGCACGCGCGCGCGGAGGCCGCTTCCGCTCCACCGCGTGTCGCCCCCGAGGGCGCTCGCGTTCGCGATCGGGATCGGCGCGGTGTCCGTGCTCCTCCTGTTCCTCTTCGGGACCCCGCTCGCCGCCTGGCTCGCCCTCGCCACCGTCGTCTTCTACGGCTTCTTCTACACGCTCTGGCTCAAGCCGCGCACGGTGCACAACATCGTGATCGGAGGCGCAGCCGGGGCCATGGGGCCGGTCATCGCGTGGGCCGCGGCCACCGGGCATCTCGCGCCCGCGCCCATCTTGATGTTCCTCGTGATCTTCCTCTGGACGCCGCCGCACTTCTGGGCGCTGGCGCTCTGCCTCCAGGACGACTATCGGAAGGTGGGCATTCCGATGCTCCCGATCGTGAAGGGGGAAGCCGAGA
>JANLXD010000369.1:0-1619 GCA_031364935.1 Candidatus Eiseniibacteriota bacterium | reverse complement strand
GAGTAGACGTGGATCAGGAAGCCGACGCCGGTGACCACCAGCATCATGACCGCCGAGAGCGGATCCATCGCGAAGCGCACCGGAACGTGGAGATCCCCGGAGTCGATCCACGAGTAGAGCTGCTGCACGAACACCCGCTCTCCCGCCGGGAGCCGGAGCAGTTCAAGGAAGCAGGCGGCCGCGATCAGGAACGCGAGGCCCACCGTGCCGGTGCCGATAACGCTCACGACGCGGCGCGGGAGCTTCCCCGCCAGCACGCCATTCACGATCGCGCCCGCGAGCGGGAGCGCCGGGACGGCCCAGAGGAGCGGAAGGGCGTTCACGCTATCCTTTCAGGAGGTGGACGTCGTCCACGTTCGCGGTCTCACGGCTGCGGAAGATGGACACGAGAATGGCCAGGCCCACCGAGACCTCCGCGGCCGCGACGGCCATCACGAAGAACACGATGATGTGCCCGTCCATGTTGCCGTTCTGGCGCGAGAAGGCGACCAGCGACAGGTTCACCGCGTTCAGCATCAGCTCGATCGACATGAAGATGACCAGCGCGCTCCGCCGGACCAGCACGCCGACGACGCCGATCGTGAACAGGATCGCGGCGAGGATCTGGTACCAGAGGAGCGGGACCGTCTGGAGGCCGCTCATCACCGGGCCACCCATCAGAAGAACTTCCTCTTGGCCAGGACCACGGCCCCGACCACGGCGACCAGGAGTAAGATTGACGTGATCTCGAACGGGTAGAGCCACGTCGTGTAGAGGAGCCTTCCGAGCGCGGCGGGCGAGCCGAAATCGCGCGGCAGCGGCATCGCCTCCGACGGCGCGCCCTCCTGCCCTCCGGGCGAGAGCACCGTCCAGAGGATCTCCACGAGAATGATGAGCGCGAAGAAAAAGCCAAACCCCTTTGCCGCGCCGGGCGTGAGGAGCGGAGTCTCGCCTTTGACGTTCAGGAGCATCACCACGAACAGGAAGAGCACCATGATCGCGCCGGCGTAGATGATCACCTGGAGCGCGGCGACGAACTGCGCGTGGAGCATGATGAAAATGCCGGACAAGGAGAGCAGCACGCCCACCAGGAGGAGCGCGCAGTGGACCGGGTTCCGGTGGAACACCACCCCCAGCGCGCAGCCGACCGCCACCCCCGAGAGCATGGCGAAGAGAAGCGCTTCGAGCATGGCGCCTATCCCTTCCAGACCAGCACGACGGCCGTGACCGCCAGGTTCAGGAGGGCCACCGGGAGGAGCACCTTCCACCCGAACGCCATGAGCTGGTCATAGCGGAGCCGGGGGAACGTGGCCCGGAGCCAGACGTAGAAGAAGAGGAAGAGCGAGAGCTTGATCAGGAACCAGACCGGCCCCGGCAGGAACGGCCCGTACCACGCGCCCAGGAAGCAGGTGATCGCCACCGCGGAGACCACCATCATGTTCGCGTACTCGGAGAGGTAGTAGAGAGCGAACCGCATCGACGAGAACTCGGTGTGGAAGCCGGCGACCAGCTCGGTCTCGGCTTCGGCGAGGTCGAACGGGGCCCGGTTGGTCTCGGCGACCGCGCAGATCACGTAGATGGTGAACGCGACGATCTGCGGCACGACGAACCACAAGTGCTCCTGCGCCCGGCCGATCTGC
>JANLXD010000180.1:0-2163 GCA_031364935.1 Candidatus Eiseniibacteriota bacterium | reverse complement strand
CGACCTCCTGGTCTACGCCCTGGGCGCGGACCGGCTCCTCGTGGTGAACGCGGCCAATTTCGACAAGGACCTCGCGTGGGCCCGCGAGCACGCGCCCGACGGCGTGTCGGTCGCGGACGAGAACGCTTCCACGGCGCAGCTGGCGGTGCAGGGGCCGCGCGCGGAAGAGGTCGTCGCGCGCCTCTACGGCGATCGCGCGCGCGCGCTGGGTTTCTACGAGGCGTTCGAGACCGGCGCCGGCGAGGAGTGGACGCTGGTCTCCCGCACCGGCTACACGGGGGAGGACGGATTCGAGATCTACGTCCGCCCCTCCCGCGCGCTGCCCCTGTGGGACCGGGTCTTCGAGGCCGGAGCGGGCGACGGCATTCGCGCGATCGGACTCGGGGCCCGCGACACGCTGCGGCTGGAGATGGGGTACTGCCTCTACGGCAACGACATCGACGAGACCACGAACCCGATCGAGGCGGGCCTTGGGTGGACGGTCCGCGCGGACAAGGACTCGTTCCTCGGACGCGAGGCGATCGCGCGTGCGCGAAGCGAGGGTCCGCGGCGAAAGCTGCTGGGGCTCCTCCTCGAGCAGGATCGGATTCCGCGCCACGGATTCGCGGTGGAGCGCGAGGGACGCGCCGCGGGGACCGTGACGAGCGGCTCGATGGGGATCTCCCTCGGGCGCCCGGTCGCGATGGCGTACCTCGAAGGAGACGCGGCCGTCCCGGGCGCGAAGGTCGACGTGATGGTGCGCGGGCGGGCCACGCCCGCCGTCGTGTCGAGCCGCCCGATGTATCGGGAGGGCACCGTGCGCTCGCCCAAACCCAGGAGATCCGCATGAAGGTTCCGCCAGATCTGCGCTATACGAAAGAGCACGAGTGGGTCCGCGTGAAGGGGAGCGAGGCCGAAGTGGGGATCACCGACTACGCCCAGGGAGAGTTGGGGGACGTCATCTTCGTCGAGCTGCCCCAGTCCGGCTCGAAGGTCATCCAGATGAAGCCGTTCGGCACGATCGACGCGGTGAAGACGGTGAGTGATCTCTTCGCTCCGGTTTCCGGAGAGATCACGGCCGTCAACGAGACGCTCCAGCAGAATCCGGCGCTCGTGAATCAGTCTCCGTACGAGAAGGGGTGGATGGTCAAGATCAAGCTGGAGAATCTCGCCGAGGTGCAGGGGCTCCTCACCGCTGAAGCCTACGAGAAGCTCCTGGGGGCCCCGGCGTGAGCTTTGTCGGACGGAGCGATGCCGAGCGGCGCGCCATGCTCGATCGGATCGGCGTGGCCCGGTTCGAGGACCTCTGGGCCGCGATCCCCGAAGCCTTCCGCGTGTCCGGCGCGCTGCCGCTGCCCGCCCCGCTCGCCGAATACGAAGTGGCGCGGCGCATGGAGCAGCTCGCGGGCGAGAACGCCGACGCCGGGCGCTACGCCTGCTTTCTCGGCGCGGGAATCTACGACCACTTCATCCCCGCCGCGCTCCGCGCGATCACCTCGCGGAGCGAGTTCGCCACGGCGTACACGCCCTATCAGCCCGAGGTCTCGCAGGGGACGCTTCAGACGATCTTCGAGTATCAATCGATGATCCGGGAGCTGACCGGAATGGAAGTGGCCAACGCCTCCATGTACGACGGCGCGACCGCCGCGGTCGAAGCCGCCGCGCTCGCCGCCGGCGCCGTGGGCCGCCGCCGCGTGCTCGTCTCCGCGGGGGTCCACCCGCACGTCCGCGCGGTGCTCGCGACGTACGCGTCCGCCGGGAACTTCTCCGTGGAGGAGATCCCGCTGGAAGGCGGCCGCACCTCGCCGGCGGCCGCCGCGCGTCGCGCGGGCGCCGGCCCGGAGCCCGCCGCATGGATCTGGTCGCAGCCGAACTTCGAGGGGATCGTGGAGGACGGCAAGGGCCTCACCGACGCCGCGCACGCGGCGGGCGCCTACTCGGTGGCGGTCGCGGACCCGGTCGCCCTCACCGTGCTCGCCCCTCCGGGCGCCGACGGCGCGGACGTTGTCGTAGGAGAGGGCCAGCCGCTGGGCGTGGCGATGTCCTACGGCGGCCCGCTGGTCGGCTTCTTCGCGATCCGGAAGCGCGACGTGCGCCGTCTCCCGGGCCGGCTCGCCGGGGCCACGGTGGACCTCGACGGAAAGCGCGGCTTCGTCCTCACGCTCCAGACGCGCGAGCAGCACA
>JANLXD010000360.1:0-2351 GCA_031364935.1 Candidatus Eiseniibacteriota bacterium | reverse complement strand
CAAGCCGCCGCGTAGAGGAAGACATTCGTGCGATGGAAGGCCCGCGGGTTTTCAGGCGATCCCGCCCAGTCGAGGGCCAGGCTGTAGAGCGACGCCGGGCGGAAGTAGGTCCGCTTCAGCGCGGCGTCGTTCAAGAGCGAGTCGAACGGAAGGCTCCAGATGCGCCCCACGTCCGAAACGCCGCGGATTTCGAGATGGCGGCCCACCGTGTAGTGGTCGTCCCAGACGAAATCGAAGCCGACGGTCCGCGCATAGGGGAGGACAGCGGCGGCGAGCACCAGGGCCGCGAGCGCGGCCGTTCGGAGCACCGAGCGCGGATTGTCTTGTCGTTTCTTCGGTTGCGCTAGTTCCAGCATGGCGGCACGTTAGGGACGCGATCTCCCCATGGTCAATGTGAAAGTGGCGCGAAAGTGGACGCGCGTTCGTTGACGGGGCACCCCGCCGGGCAGTAAAGTACTGGGCTACCCCTAGAGGAGACGGGATTTCAGCGATGGTCCGAAGCATGACCGGTTACGGCCGGGGTGAGGCCCTCACCGACGGCCTCCGTCTCTCGGCCGAAGTCCGTTCCGTAAACCACCGATTCTGCGAGGTTTCAGCCCGCCTCCCGCGCGCGTTTTCGGCGTTCGAGGGGGAGGCCCGGAAGATCATCCAGGACCAGGTTTCGCGGGGCAAGCTGACCCTGGTGGTGACGTGGGGCGAGGACGGCGCGGACGGCTCCGGTGAGCCGGGCGGAACGCTCACCCTGGATGAGCGCGCGGCCGACCGCTACATGGAGCTGCTCCGCCGCGTGCAGGCCAAGTACGGCCTGACCGGCGAAGTCGATCTCCGGACGTTCGCATCGCTCCCGAATTTATTTTCATGGGAAGAGCCGGGCCGCTCGTCCGACGTCTATCTCGCGCTCCTTCGCGAGGTGGTGGAGAAGGCGACCCGCGAGCTGATCCAAATGAAGGAGACGGAGGGGGAGGCGCTGAAGAAGGATCTCGCCGCCCGCGTCGCCCTGGTCCGGAAGCGCGTGGCGCGGATCCGCGAGCGCGCGCCGGAGCGCGTGCGCGAGACCCACGAGAAGATGAAGGAGCGGGTGCGGACGCTGATCGCGGAAGCCGAGGTCCCCGAGGACCGGCTCCTCATGGAGATCGCGCTTCTGGCCGACCGGCTCGACTGCACCGAGGAGTGCGTGCGGCTGGAAGCCCACTGCGACCATTTCCTCAAGTATCTGGACGAGGAGTCGGCGCCGGGGCGCAAGCTCAACTTCCTTCTCCAAGAGATGAACCGGGAGATCAACACGATCGGCTCCAAGTCCAACGACGTGGCGATCGTCGAGCAGGTGGTCGAGGTCAAGGAGGAGCTTGAGCGTATCCGCGAGCAGGTCCAGAACATTGAGTGACCCCGAGGCGTATCTCACCGACGCCTACCAGCGATTCGTCGTGGTGGTGTCGGGCCCCTCGGGGGCGGGAAAAAGCTCCTTCGTGAGGACGCTCCTCGAGCAGGGCCCGGATCTCGAGTACTCCGTCTCCGCCACGACCCGGCCGCGCCGGCAGCACGAGACCGACGGGCGGGACTACTTCTTCCTGGCGCAGGACGAGTTCCAGCGCCGCGTGGAAGCAGGGGAGTTCGTGGAGCACGCCCAGGTGCATGGCGAGTGGTACGGGACGCTCCGCTCCCAGATCGAGGCGGGTTTGAAGCGCGGGAAGAACGTGCTCCTGGACATCGACGTGCAGGGAGGGCAGGCGGTCCGGCGCGTCTACCCGGACGGCGTGTTCATCTTCATTCTCCCGCCGACGATGGAGGCGCTGGAGGCGCGGCTTCGGCACCGCGCGACCGACCCCGACGAGCGCATCCGGCTCCGGCTGGAGAACGCCCGACGGGAGATCCCGATGGTGCGGGAGTACGGCTATTCCATCGTGAACGACGACTTCGAGGAGGCGTCGCGCAGGGCCGTGGCGATCGTGTGGGCCGAGAGATCGCGGACGGAGCGTCGGGAACCGATCGCGGCGGGCTCGTAGCCGAGCCCGGACCGCGTTATCATCTGAGCCAGGAGGAACCACATGGCAGATTTGGCGGACGTGCTTCGATCCAGCAACATCCCGAACAAGTACGAGCTCATCATCGTCGCGTCCCGCGAGGCGCGGCGCCTGAACGAGCTGTCGCGTCAGACGGGTCTCAACGTGGGCGGAAAGGTCACGAACATCGCCCTGGAGGAGGCCCTCAAGGGGAACGTCCTGTACCGCTACGTGGACGTCCCGGACGACATCAAGGAAGAACCGCCGGCCAGTTCGTCGGAGGAGTAATGGGGTGACGGAGTCCCGGCCGGTCCTGACGAACGCGCGCGTGCTCCTCGGCGTGACCGGGGG
>JANLXD010000120.1:0-5389 GCA_031364935.1 Candidatus Eiseniibacteriota bacterium | reverse complement strand
TCGGCGAATTCGACGCTGAAGCCGTGGTAGGGACTCCGGTGCAGCCCGGTCAGAAATCCCTCCACGACGAGCCGCGCCTTCAAGTCGAGGCGGGCGAGCTTCGACACGAAGTGCGGATCGAGAAGGCGCATGCGCTCCTGGCTCACGGATCGGCCGGGCTAGGCGCGCTTGCCGTCGACGCTCGGCGTGGCTTCGAGGAGTTTGGCGACGATGTCGAGGCTGGAGATGCCGTCCGCCTCGGCGGTGAAGTTCGGAATGATCCGGTGGCGAAGCACGGAGGGCGCGACCGCCTTGACGTCGTCGGCGCTGGGCGTGGGGCGCCCGGCCAGCGCGGCGCGCGCCTTCGCGCCCAGGACCAAGTACTGCGCGGCGCGCGGACCCGCGCCCCACGAAACCCAGTCGCGGATGAAGGGCGCGGCGCCGTCGCCCGGGCGGGAGGCGCGCGCCAGCCGGACGGCGTAGGCGATGACGTGCTCGGAGACAGGGATGCGCCGCACCAGGTGCTGCAGCTCGAGGATGCGCTCCACCGAGAGGATCGTTTTCGGATGCGCCTCGTACGCGCTGGTCGTGTTGGTGACGATCTGCCGCTCTTCCGCGTCGCTCGGATAGCCGACCGAGATGTGGAACATGAAGCGGTCGAGCTGCGCTTCCGGCAGCGGATAGGTGCCCTCGAACTCGATCGGATTCTGCGTCGCGAGCACGAAGAATGGGAGAGAGAGCGTATACGTCACGCCGCCCGCAGTGACGCGGTACTCCTGCATCGCCTGGAGGAGCGCCGCCTGCGTCTTGGGCGGCGTACGGTTGATCTCGTCGGCCAGCACCACGTTCGCGAAGATCGGCCCGTGAATAAACTTGAATCCGCGGCGCCCCGTTCCCACCTCTTCCTCGAGGATCTCGGTGCCGGTGATGTCCGACGGCATGAGGTCGGGGGTGAACTGGATGCGGCTGAACTTGAGATCGAGAATCGTGGCCAGGGTCGAGACCAGCAGCGTCTTCGCCAGGCCCGGCACGCCGACGATCAGGCAGTGTCCGTTCGCGAATAGAACAGTGAGAAGCTGCTCCACGACGTCGTCCTGACCGACGATCACCTTGCGCAGCTCGGTCAGGATGGCGCCGCGGGCAGCGCTCAGGTCTTCGAGCAGCCTTACGTCATTCGGTGCTGTGGTCTGCGTCATTTATTCAGTCCCCGGTTGATGGCGTTGATGGCTTTGGCGGCCCGGCGGCCCGCAGAGTGCCCCGTTTTCACGAAAACCCGCGTCCGTATGCCGCGTACGATTACTGTGCATAACCGGTAGCGCGCCCATCGGAAGGCGCCAGGCAACAGATTAGAACACCGGATGTTGCCGCGTTTTCCACCGATTTCGGCGAGTTATCCACAATCTCGTCTGGGGATCGCGTTTCAGTGGGCGCTGGGCGACAGCTCCCGGAGCATCGTCAGGAGCCGATCGAGCTCTTCCTCGTTATGGTACTCGATCAGGATACTCCCCGACCCGCCCCGACGCCGCGTGAGCCGGACCTTGGCGCCGATCACCCGCATGAGCTCGTCCTCGACCGCCATCAGCTCCGCGGAAAAGGCGCGGCGCGGGGTGCGGCGGCTCCGGGCGACGCGCGGGGCACCCGAGCGCCGGATCCGATCCTCGAGGTCGCGGACCGACCAGCCGTGGGAGGCGGCGCTGGCGGCGAGATCGGTCTGCTGCTTCGGCGTGGACAACGAGAGAAGGGCTCTCCCATGGCCGGCGCTGAGAGAGCCGGACTCCATCAGGGCCTGCACTTCCTGTGGCAAGTTGTTGAATCTAATTGCGTTGGAAACAGTTGAACGATCCTTTCCGACGCGCTGGCCGATTTCCTCGTGCTGAAGCCCGTACTCGGTTGCGAGACGGTAGTATGCACGAGCTTCGTCGATCGGGTTCAGATTCTCGCGCTGGATGTTCTCGATGAGCGCGATCAGGAGCGACTCGCGGTCGGTGAGGGGCCGGATGATCGCGGGGATGGTGTTGAAGCCCGCCTCGCGCGCCGCGAGAAAGCGGCGCTCGCCCGCGACCAGCTGGTAGCCGTCGCCGGCGGGGCGGAGAAGAACCGGCTGGAGCACTCCGCGCTCGCGAATGGAGGCGGCCAGCTCGCGGATCGCGCTGGGCTCGAACTGGGTCCTCGGCTGCGCGGGATTGCGGACGATCTTCGCGAGCGGGACGTGTTGAATGTCGCCGGCGCGGGAGTCTTGCGTTCTCCCGCCCGGAACGATCGACACCTCCCGCTCGACCCCTGCGGGAATCAATGCCTCAAGTCCACGACCAAGCGCCTTTCTAGCCACGATCGAGCACCTCCCTAGCGAGATTCATGTAGCTGGTCGAGCCAGCGCATAGCGGGTCGTAGACCACGACGGGTTTTCCAAAGCTCGGGGCTTCGCTCAGGCGAACGTTCCGCGGAATGACGGTGCGATAGACCCGCTCCGCGAAGAAGCGCCGCGTCTCCTCGAGCACCTGCTGCGAGAGGTTGAGTCGATGGTCGTACATCGTGAGCAGCACGCCCTCGATCTGAAGCTCGGGGTTCAAGCCCTGCTGCACCAGGCGTATGGCCCCCAGCAGGTGACTCAGACCCTCGAGGGCGTAGTACTCGCATTGCACCGGGACCAAGACGGACTTGGCAGCGGTCAGCGCATTGAGGGTGAGGAAGCCGAGTGACGGAGGGGCGTCGATCAGGATGAAGTCGTAATCGTCCTGAATGTCCTGAAGCGACTCCTTGAGCCGGTACTCTCGCCTGTCCACCGACGCCAGTTCCACCTCGGCGCCGACGAGGCGCTGACCCGAGCCGACCAACGACAGGCCGGGGACCTCGGTCGCCAGGACCACGTCTCGAATGGATGCGCCCGAGGTGAGGACGTCGTAAATCCCACGCCCTATCTTGACGGCGGGATGGCCCAGACCGCTGCCGGCGTTGCCCTGGGGATCGAGGTCGATCAGGAGCGTGCGCTTCTTGGCGAGAGCGAGGGCCGCGGCCAGATTCACCGCGGTAGTCGTCTTTCCGACGCCGCCCTTCTGATTGGCAACTGCTACCGTCCTTGGCATCCCTCTCCCACCACCCTGTCCCACGCGAACCCGGATTCGGCGTCAGTTGTATCGGGGAGCCGCAGTGTAGGGGAGAAGTGCTGATCGCTACAAAGGGTTTCTATGTTTCACGTGAAACGTAGCGGGATGTTGCTGCAAAAACGTTCGTTATGCCGGAGGGCTTGAAACTAAGTCGGGGGTTTTGCGGACGAAACCGGGGAGCGGGAAAAACAATCCGCCCGGGCTCCGTGAGGCGTCGCCTTTGCTCGCTTCGCTCGCTGCGGCTCCAATCGCCCGGGCGTTTTTTCCCGCTCCCCGGCCCACATCGGCCCGAATCTTCGGGCTTAGTTTCGAGGGCTTAGGTGTATCTGGCTATTTTGCTGCTACTTGGGGTTATGTTTCACGTGAAACACCGGCCGTCCCCACTCTTCGGCTTCTTCCGGATTGATCGGGCTAGTCGTCACTCTTGCCCTGGCAGGGCTCCCTTGACGTAGCGGCCGGTGAGGAGGCGGCCGCCGAAGGTGCCCTCCACTGTCTCCGGGCGCCAGCGGTCGAGGTCTGCCTCGCCCAGGGCGTCGGCCTCTAGGCGATCGCCTAGGAAGTAGACCCATCGGGCGCCGTCTTGCACTTCGCGGGAGGCGTGAGACAGGACCGTCGGGAGGTCCCCGAGTGCGCGAACAAAGACGGACGCCACTGGCTCGCCGGTCCAGATGTCGCCGTGGTCCTCGAGGCGGGCGCAGGCGACCTTGGCGTTGGTCAGCCGGAGCGACCGGACCGCGTGCTCCAGAAACCCCGATTTTCTCTCCCGCGACTCGAGGAGAACGACCCGGCTCTCGGGCCATGCTATCGCGAGGGGGATCCCGGGCAGGCCGCCGCCGCTCCCGATGTCGAGTGCCGAGTCCGGCGGGTCCGGGAAGAGTGAGAGGGCATTCAGGGAGTCGAGGATGTGCCTCGTAAACAGGCGCGGGCGATCACTCTTGGCGATCAGGGACAGGTCCGCGGACTTCTCGTAGAGGAGACGCCCATACTCGCGGAGTCGTTCCGGCGCCCCCGCGGGAAGCGACGCGCGCGTGAGCGACTCCTCGAATCTCCTATAGTCCGGGATCAGCTCAGGCGGGAGATTGGGCAGCGACACGCCGGCGTTCTCGCTCCGCGTAGATGATGAGCACGGCCACGTCGGCCGGAGAAAAGCCTGGAAGCCGCGCCGCCTGACCCACGGTCGCCGGCTTGAAGCGCTGGATCTTCTCGCGCGCCTCCCGCGAGAGACCCTGGAGCGGATGGCTCACGATTTCGTCGGAAAGCGCGAGGTGCTCGTTTCGGGAGGCGCGCTCGACGGCCCGCGTCTGCCGCCCGATGTACCCCTCGTATCGAATCTCGACGAGCGCGGACTCTATCGCCTCGAGGCCGAGAGCGGCAAGGTCGGGGCGCGCGGACAGCGCGGCCGTATCCGCACCGGCGACCGCGGCCGTCCCGAGCGTGCGGACGACCCGCAGCGCTTCGCCTCTCGCGGCCACTCTTCCCTCGAGGCGAACAAGCTCCTCCGGCGTGAGCGTCCCCAAGGCGCGCGCGTGATGCGCCAGGCGCTCCGGCGCGTTATCTTGCCGCAACAGCAGCCGATGCTCGGCGCTGGAGGTGAACATGCGATACGGCTCTTCGGTCCCTTTAGTTACTAGATCGTCAATCAACACACCGATATACGCCTCATTACGACCGAGCGTGAATGGCTCCCGGCCGCTCAGCTTGAGCGCTGCGTTGATCCCGGCCATCAGACCCTGCGCGGCGGCTTCCTCGTAGCCCGACGTTCCATTGATCTGGCCCGCCAGATAGAGCCCCCGCACCGGCCTGGTCTCCAATGTCGGCCGGAGCTGCGTGGGCGGGACGAAATCGTACTCGACGGCGTAGCCCGTCCGGAGCAGCTCGGCGTTCTCCAATCCCGGGACCGTCTTCAGCATCGCCCGTTGAACATCCTCGGGGAGGCTCGTGGAGAGGCCGTTCACGTAGTACTCGTGGGTCGTCCGTCCCTCGGGCTCGAGGAAGACCTGGTGCGAGGGCTTCTCGGCGAAGCGCACGACCTTGTCCTCGACCGAGGGGCAGTAGCGCGGGCCGATGCCTCGGATCTTCCCGGTGTAGAGAGGCGATCGGTGGAGGTTCGCGCGGATCAGATCGTGGGTCTCCGCCGTCGTGGCGGTGAGATGGCAGAGGATCTGGTCGGCGCAGAGCGAATCGGTGACGGGGCGATTTCTCGCGCACCCGCTGAAGCATCCGCTTCAGGCGCGCCGAGCGCTCGCCGCGGATGGCAATGCGCTGCATCTGCGCGGCGCCTCGCTGCACAACTTGCACAACATCGA
>JANLXD010000105.1:0-2603 GCA_031364935.1 Candidatus Eiseniibacteriota bacterium | reverse complement strand
AGGCGAACTATCCGCGTAAGCCGCGCGGGGCGCCCAGTGCACTCCCACCTGATTTCAGCATCCGCCTGAGCTCGTGTTGTGCCACTGAGGAGTGCCGGCGCCGGTGTACTCCGCCCTCTCTGCGTTTTCTCGGGCGGCGTGTCTATCTGGCCGCCGTAGTGGTCCTCGCCGCGGCGATGCAACAGGGGCCAACCCCGACACGGGCCCGACAGCTTCAGGAGCTGATCGGTGTCAGCCCTCGCACGCTGGCCCGTTGGCGCACCTGGTGGCAGTCGATCTTTCCACGGAGTTCCTTCTGGAAAGCCAGCCGGGGGACGTTCGGTTTGCCTATCGCCGCCACCGATTTGCCGCGAGCCCTGCTCGATCGGTTCGACGGCGATCTTTCCACCCGCCTTCATTCGTTCCTCAAGTTCCTGGCACCCCTCTCCACAGCATCAGTTTTTAGCGCCGGCTTTTTGATGGCCGCCGTCGATCCGCAGAAGATGCGGGCAGCCGTCGTCAAAACTTCCCGGTAGCTTTCGCTTCCACTCGATGCGGCGCCTTCCTCGCCGCGGAAAGGAGGCGAATGCATGACCGATGACCACAAACCCCGGATCCACGAGCGCTGGGCGCACCTGCGCTTTTCCGTCGTGGGTCCACTTCTGGCCGCACCACCCGGGCCGGGAGAGTTGCAAGCGGAACTGAAACAGTTGGCGGAGAAGATCTGGCGCCACCCCGTGACGGGCGATCCGGTCCAGTTCGGCGTGTCCACGATCGAGCGCTGGTTCTATCAGGCGAAACGCGCCCGGGTTGATCCGGTTGGCGCCCTGAAGAAGAAGATCCGGGCGGATCTCGGGCGGCAGGTGGCCATCGGCGAGAAGCTCAAACCGATCCTCCTCGCTCAGTACGCCGAGCATCGGTCCTGGAGTTGCCAGCTTCACTACGACAACCTCAAAACCTGCATCGAGGCGGACGCCAACCTGAAGCCGCTTCCGTCCTACCCTACGGTCCGGCGCTTCATGCAGAGCCAGGGCCTGTTCAAGGAGCGCCGCTTCCCGGATACGCCTGGCGGTCGCAAGGCCCGGGCTCGGCTCGATGCGCGCGAGGTGCGAAGCTATGAGGCCGAGTGCGTGAACGCACTGTGGCATCTCGATTTTCACCATGGTTCGCTAAAGGTCCTTCTGCCACGCGGGGAGTGGAAGACTCCGCTGGCGCTGGCCGTCATGGACGATCGATCGCGCCTGGCCTGTCACGTTCAGTGGTACCTGGCCGAGACCGCCGAGGTTTTAGTCCACGGGCTCTCCCAGGCCATCCAGAAGCGCGGCCTGCCGCGATCTCTCATGACCGACAACGGCTCGGCCATGATCGCCCAGGAGACGACCGAGGGGTTGTTGCGCCTGTCGGTCGTCCACCGGACAACCCTGCCGCATAGCCCGTATCAGAACGGTAAGCAGGAAGTATTTTGGGCCCAGCTCGAAGGAAGGCTCATCGCCATGCTCGAAGGGGTGCACGACCTCACGCTGCCCGTGCTGAACGAAGCCACCCAGGCCTGGGTGGAGATGGAGTACAACCAGAAGCTCCACTCCGCAACGGCTCAGACCCCACTGGCACGCTTTCTGGCCGGACCCGACGTGGGGCGAGCCAGTCCCGACAGCCAGACCCTCCGGCTCGCGTTTACCGCACAGGAGCGTCGCACCCAGCGCCGCAGTGACGGCACCGTGAGCCTGTCCGGACGCCGCTTCGAGATCCCGGGCATCTTTCGCGCATTGCAACGCATCACCCTCCGCTACACCGATTGGGATCTCACCCGCGTCTATCTCGCCGACGAACGTTCTGGCGAGGTATTGGCCCGGCTCTTTCCGCTGGATAAGGCGAAAAACGCCGATGGTCAACGGCGCGCTTTTCCACAGGGACCGATCTCCGGAACCGTGCCGCCTCAATCGAGCGGCGTGGCTCCGCTCTTAAAGAAGCTCATGGCGGACTATGCGGCCACCGGGCTGCCGCCCGCGTATCTGCCGAAGGACGAACTCAACCTGCCCCCGGAGGAACTGCGATGAACCCCAGGCTCCTGGCTTTCCATGGCCTCAAGTGGAACCCCTTTTCCCCCGAGATCCCCACCGAGGCTCTCCATATCGCGCCGCGGATCGAGAACTTCGGCTTCCGGGTGGAGTTGCTGGCCAAGGAAGGCGGCTTCGCACTGCTCACGGGTGAGCCCGGTCTGGGAAAGTCGGTCACCCTGCGTCACCTGGTCGAGCGGCTTTCCGCCCATCGCGACTTCACAGTGGGCATCCTGACCCGGCCTCAGAGCGGCGTGCCCGACTTCTACCGCGAGCTGGGCAACATCTTCGGAGTCCACCTCTCGCCGCACAATCGCTGGGCCAGTTCCCATGTCTTGCGCGAACGCTGGCTCACCCATATCGAGGCCTCTCTCTTGCGCCCCATCCTCGTGGTCGATGAGGCGCAGGAAATGAGACCGGCCGTCCTGAACGAACTGCGACTTCTCTGCACGGCCGATCTCGACTCCAAAGCACTTCTGACGGTGGTCCTGGCCGGTGACTCCCGGCTCCCGGATAAGTTCCGCTCGCCCGAGCTCTTAGCCCTCGGCAGCCGGATGCGCGTCCGCC
>JANLXD010000056.1:0-3738 GCA_031364935.1 Candidatus Eiseniibacteriota bacterium | reverse complement strand
TGGTCCGCGTCCTTCGCGACGTGGGCGGCACCGCGACGCAGGCGCAGCTGAAGCCGCGGCTCGAAGCGGCGCTCCCCGGGTTCGACCAGGCCGTCTACTGGCGGAAGGCCAAGGAGAAGTGGAAGGCCGAGCCGCGCGTCGACACGAGCGAGGCCTATCGCGGGCATTTCCGCCTGGTCCCCGAAGGAAGCGTGGAGTCGTCCTCCGCGGCGGTCCCGCGATTGGCGCCGAAGGCGGCCGCGCAGGGACTCCAGCTCGTGCGGAAGTTCCTGCGCGAGCACCCCGAGGACGAAGCCAAGCTCCGCGTGAGCGCCGGCCCGCTCGTCGCGCGCTGGACCGAGGACGCGCGGCTGGACTCGACGATGCGCGCGCAGGCTCTCTGCTACGCGGTCGCGTGGAACGCCCTCGATCCCGCGGCAGCGCGCGCCGTGCTCGAGGAATTGATCGGGATGGGGCTCAAGCCCGACGACCTGACCCTGGGGTCGAGCCAGGAGCAGCTCGTCGGGTTGTCCCTGGGCGCCCAGGGCGAAGAGGAGTTCCTGTGGCGCGCGGTCGAGAGCCGTCTCCCGCGTCTCCGCGAGCTGGGACGCGAGCGGCTCAAGACCCTCATGGGCGCGGAGCGGTTCGCGCGCGCGGTGGAGCAGCTCATGTACCGCGCGTCGGAGCATCCCGCGGTCTCGGCTCGCCTGGTCGAGCACTACGCCGCGCACTCCAACGACGCGGGAGCGCCTCCTCCCGAGGCGCTTCTCCTCGCCACGATCCGGCTCCTGGAAGTCGAGCTGCCCGAGGGCGTCCCGGAGCGACTCTCGGGAATGCTCGGCCCGGGCGGGCTCCTTCACACCGCCTTCCGCGCCGTGCCGCCGTCGGTCGAATCGGCGGAGGCCCTGGAGCGCACGGTGCTCCACTGGAAGGGGAGCGAGCGCCGGCTGCTCCCGATCCTCGAGTTCCTCCACGCGGCGGGACTGAGCGAGCTGGCCGAGGAGCACGAGCGGCGGCGGAAGGCACGCGCGCAGGATCTCCTCGAGGGGCGCACGACGGAGGACGTGGACACGCAGTTCACGCTGATGACCCGCGCGACCTACGACCGGCTCCAGGCGGAGATGACGAAGATCTCGCGCGATCTGAAGACGGCGATCCCGGCCGCGATCGAAAAGGCGCGCGCGCTGGGCGACCTCAAAGAGAACGCCGAATACGACGCCGCGAAGCAGCGCCAGGCCAACGCCGCGGCGCGCATCCATGAACTGATGGGAATGATCCAGCGCGCGCGGCTCATCGAGAACCTCGAGATCGACGAGGGGCGCGTGGGGGTCGGAACCGAGACGACGCTGCGACCCATGGAAGGAAACGGCGACCCGCCGCTCACGTTCTGGATCCTGGGCGAGGGCGACAACAACGTGGCGCCCGGCGTCCTCTCCTACCGCGCTCCGTTGATCCTGCCGCTCCTGGGCAAGGGAGTCGGCGCGGAGGTGGAGCTGACGATGGCCGACGGGCCGCGGCGCTTCCGGGTCGAGTCGATCCGCCGCCGGCTTCCCGGCGATCCGCATCTGGTATAGTTCGCACGACACCTACGGCTCGACGACTCCGGCGCCTCCGCGGCGCCGGGTCGCGCGATCCGGGCGAAAGGAGATTTGGTCATGGCGAAGCACGCGGTGCGCCCCCTTCCCTACGCGAACGATGCGCTCAAGGGAATCGGCGCGAAGACGATGGAAATCCACCACGACAAGCTGTATGCCGGCTACGTGAACAAGCGAAACGAGATCGAAGAGGCCCTCCAGAAGGTGGACCGCTCGAAGGCCAATCAAATCTACAGTGAGATGCGCGGCTTGAAGCACGAGGAGACCTTCGCCGCCAACGGCCAGATCCTGCACGAGATCTACTTTGCCGTCATGGGCGGCGACGGGCAGCCCAAGGGCGAGGTGGTCGACAAGATCAAGGAAGACTTCGGGACCTTCGCCGCGTGGGAGGAGGACTTCAAGGCCTCCGCCATGTGCGCGCGCGGCTGGGTGGTGCTCGCTCACGATCCCACGGACGGCCGCCTGCACAACTTCATCGGCGACGCGCAGAATCAGGGCGGCGTGTGGGGCTCGTTCCCGGTCCTGAACTGCGACACCTACGAGCACTCCTACTTCATCGACTACGGCTCGGACCGGAAGGCGTACGTCGAGGCCTTCATGCGGAACGTGAACTGGGACGAAGTGAACCGCCGCTACGTCGCCGCGGCCAGCATGGCGATGGCGAAGAAGTAGTCACCGCGGCACATTGCAGATCGGCGGGCGCCGTTGCGTCATGCACGGCGCCCGTTGTTTTGCCCTCGACGGGCCTCGAACTCCAATTCGTAACTGACGACTTTAGAGCCGCTTGCGCAGGCCGTCCTCGCAACCCTCGCCGTGGCACAGCCTTTGCGTTCGGAGCCGTGGGGTACGTCTGCCGTTCCTCCCCGCTTCATGCGCGATGGGGATCGCGAAGGCCAAGGAGACCGATATGAAGATGATCAGATTGCTCGCGCTGGCGGCGCTCACCGCGGTGGCGCTGCTCGGGGTGGGGGGCTGCACCGATTACTCCACCCGCGCCATTCTCACGATTCAGTCCATCAACGACGGCAACGCCTACTTCAGCGACCTCATCAACGAGGCCGACACCGCGAACGCGTTCACCCCGGTGGACGTTGTCGCGATGAAGCTGGGGAACATCCAGAACGACGGCGGCCTCCCGCTCGCGGCAGGCACTCCGTTCTCCGACATCATTCTCACCGACTACACGGTCACCTACGACAACGGCATCTACTCACCGGTCAACGGCGGGCTCTCCGGGCACGTGGCTTCGGGGGGGACGACGCTGGTTTCGATCATCCTGAGCAACACCTCCGAGAAGGGAGCGCTGATCGGGATGGGCGGCACGGTCACCACGACCGCGCGGGTCACGGTGCGGGGTTTCGTCCAGGCGAACGGCGCGAACAACGGCGAGCCCGTTGTCGGGATCGGAGCCTTGACGGTGCAGGTCGGAAACTTCGGAGACAGCGACGTGAATCAGTAGTGTCCGCGGCTTACGCGATCCCCTCGGCCCGAGTCGCTCCGGCGTCTCGGGCCGATTCATTTCCGGCGGCCAGCGGCACCTCGGCGACGCCCGCGCGCTTCAGGGCGAGGATGCGCACCCAGCGCCGGACCGAATCGACCAGCACCGTCGCTACCAGGAGGAGCAGCACCACGCTCAGGATGCCGTCGAGGTAGGCGACCAGCGGCCCCTTGTCCGCGATGTACGCGGGGGACAGATAGCGGAACGTGTTGAGCACGCCGGCGGTCATGGTGCTCACCGTGAGAAAGCAGAGCGGCCCCAGCGTCACCCAGGCATATCGCGAGGGCCGCTGGCGCAGGATGAACGTGGTCCCCACCGCGAGCGCGATCACCGCGAGGAGCTGGTTCGCCACGCCGAACAGCGGCCAGATGGTCTCGATGCTCCCCGTCACCGTCAAGAATCCCCAGGCGAGGCAGACCACGGCCCCCACGCCGGCCACCGCCGCCACGTTCGTCGTGGACCCGAGCGGGGCCCACACGCGCTTCAGCACGTCCTGGAACAGGTAGCGGGCCACGCGCGTCCCGGTGTCCAGCGCCGTCAAGATGAACACCGCCTCGAACATGATCGCGAAGTGGTACCAGTAGGCCATCAAGTGCCCCATCCCGGGTATCTGTCGCAGGATGTTGGCCATTCCCACCGCGAGCGAGACCGCGCCTCCCGTCCGCC
>JANLXD010000548.1:0-2338 GCA_031364935.1 Candidatus Eiseniibacteriota bacterium | reverse complement strand
GGTCGCGGCCCGCCGCGCGGCCGAGCGGGCCGGCGTGCCGATCGTGCCCGGGGTCGAGGGGATCGAGGACGCCGCGCGCGCCCTGGTCGAGGCCGGACGGATCGGCTATCCCGTCCTCCTCAAGGCCGCGGGGGGCGGCGGAGGACGCGGCATGCGGCGCGTCGACGCTCCGACCGAGCTTCCCGCGGCGCTCGAGAGCGCGCGGCGCGAGGCGGGCGCGGCGTTCGGGGACGAGCGCCTCTTCCTCGAGAAGCTGGTCGAGCCGGCCCGCCACGTGGAGATCCAGATTCTCGGGGACGGGAAAGACGCGACCGCTCTGGGAGAGCGCGAGTGCAGCCTCCAGCGGCGCTATCAGAAGGTCATCGAGGAGTCCCCGTCGCCCGCGGTGAGCGCCCGTCTGCGGCGCGCCATGGAAGAGGCGGCGGTGCGGCTCGCGCGCGACGCGGCGTACTCGGGCGCCGCCACCGTGGAGTTCTTGCTCGGCCCCGACGACGCGTTCTACTTCCTCGAGGTGAACACCCGGCTCCAGGTCGAGCATCCGGTCACCGAGATGCGGTTCGGGATCGACCTGGTGCGCGCCCAGATCGAGATCGCCGCGGGCGGCCCGCTGCCTCGTCCGACCGCGCCCCACGGCCACGCCATCGAAGCGCGTTTGAACGCCGAGGATCCCTACCGCGGCTTTCTCCCGCAGACGGGGAAGCTCATTTTCCTGACGTGGGGGGCGGGGGAAGGGATCCGCGTCGATGCGGGGATCGCCGAGGGACAGTCGATCCACGCGCATTACGACTCGCTTCTCGCCAAGGTGATCGCGCACGGCGCGACGCGCGAGGAAGCCCGGGAGCGCCTCCTCGGCGCGCTCCGCGAGACGGCACTCCTCGGCGTGGTCACGAACCAGGGCTTTCTTCTCGACCTTCTGGAGGACGAGGCGTTCCGGAGCGGCGCCACGTTCACGCGCACCATCGAATCGCGGAGCTGGGCGCCTCCCGGCCCGGCGCCCGACGAGGCCGTGCTCGCCGCCGCCATCGCCTTCGTCGCTCCCTTCCGGGCGGCAGGCGTGGGGCGCGACGACGCCGACCGCTACTCCCCCTGGCGGCTCCTCGGGGCGTGGGGACGACCCGGGCAGGAGCGCGCGGCGTGAGCCGGGAGATCGCGCTCCGCCAGGCCGGAGCTTCCATCGCGGGGCGACTCACGTGGCAGAGCGGCGCCGCTATCCTCGAGTGGGACGGGCGCCGGCTGGAGGCGGCCATCGAGCGCGAGGGCCCGTGGATCGAGATCCGAAGCGGGGATCGCGTCGCGCGCGCCGCGGCGGTCCGGGACGGCGCGGGGATATGGGTCGCCCTGGAGGGGCGGGTCTATCTGTTCGAGGTGGAGCACCGGCACGCGCCGGCCCGCGACGCGGCTGAAGCCTCCGGCGACGTACGCGCTCCCATGACGGGACGCGTGGCCGCGGTAGAGGCGGCCGCCGGGGCGCGCGTCGCCGAGGGGGACCCTCTCCTGACGATCGAGGCGATGAAGATGGAGTTCAAGGTGGCGGCGCCCGCCGCCGGAGTCGTCGAGCTTCTCTGCGAGGCCGGGGACCGGGTGGAGCTGGGGCAGCTCCTCGCGCGGGTCGCGCCCCACTCCCCCCAGTCCCGATGAACGTGCGCATCGTGGAGGTGGGGCCCCGCGACGGACTGCAGAACGAGAGCCGGCCCGTGCCCACCGACGCCAAGGTCGCCTTTGTGGACGCGCTTTCCGAAGCGGGCTACGACGAGATCGAAGTGACCGCGTTCGTCTCCCCGAAGTGGATCCCGCAGCTCGCCGACGCCGACGACGTGATGGCCAAGATCCGCCGTCGGGAAGGGGTCCGCTACTCGGCTCTCGTCCCGAACGAGCAGGGCTACGAGCGCGCGCTCGCCGCCCGCGTGGGGAAGATCGCCGTTTTCACCGCGGCGTCGGAGACCTTCAACTGGAAGAACATCAACGCCACCATCGACGAGTCGATCGAGCGCTTCCGGCCCGTAGTCGCGGCCGCGCTCGCGGCGCGGCTCCCCGTGCGGGGCTACGTCTCGACGGCGTTCTGGTGCCCTTTCGAGGGGAAGATCGCGCCGAAGTCGGTGGTCTCGGTGGTGCGAAGGCTCCTGGACCTGGGCGTCGAGGAGATCTCGATCGGGGACACCATCGGAATAGCGGTTCCGGCCGACGTGCACTCGCTCCTGGACCTTATGCTCGTCGCGGCGCCGCAGGACGCCCTGGCCATGCACTTCCACGACACCTACGGCACCGCCATCGCCAACGCGCTCACAGCCTACGAGCGCGGGGTCACGATCTTCGACGCCTCGGCCGGCGGCGTGGGCGG
>JANLXD010000538.1:0-1675 GCA_031364935.1 Candidatus Eiseniibacteriota bacterium | reverse complement strand
GGCGGAGATCCCACCCGCGCCTACGCGGCCTTCCTGCTCGGCTACGTCTACTTCCTCTTCGTCAGCGTGGCCGGAACGTTCTTCACGGCGCTCCATTACCTCGTGGGCGCCACTTGGAGCGTGGTCGTGCGCCGCGTGGCGGAGGCGTTCTCGTCGTACCTTCCGGTGGCGCTCCTTCTCTTCGTGGTGCTGCTGATCGGAGTGCCCAAGCTCTACGTGTGGTCGAATCCGCCGGTCACCAATCCGATCGAAGCCGAGCACGTGACCAAGGGAGGCTACCTCTCCGTCCCGTTCTTCACGATGCGGAACCTCGTGATCCTGGCGGCCTGGAGCCTCTTCGCCTGGTACTTCGTCCGGAATTCGACGCGGCAGGACGCGACCCGGGATCCCGCGCTCACCGTCCGGAACCTGCGCGTGGCGCCGGTCTTCGTCGTCTTTTTCGCGATCTCGCTCACGCTGGTGGGCTTCGACCTCCTGATGTCGCTGGAGCCGCTCTGGTACAGCACGATCTTCGGCGTCTACTGCTTCGCGGGCGCCTGGCAGAGCTTCCTCGCCTTGCTCGCGATCACCGTCGTGCTGCTCCGCCGCCAGGGGGCGCTGGACGGCATCGTGAACCGCTTTCACTACCACGACCTGGGCAAGTACCTCTTCGCCTTCTCGGTCTTCTGGATGTATATCGCGTTCTCGCAGTTCATGCTCATCTGGTACGCGAACCTTCCCGAGGAGACGGAGTGGCTGATCCCCCGGACCTACACCGGATGGGGCGGGGTCGGAATCCTCCTGATGGTGCTAAAATTCGGCATTCCGTTCTTCGGGCTCCTGCACCAGAAGGTGAAGGAGAGCGAGGCGGGTCTCCTGACCATCGCGTCCATCGTGCTCATCGGACAGTGGGTCGACCTGTTCTGGCTCATCCTCCCGTCGTTCTCGCCCGAGCGGGTCGTGTTCGGCTGGACGGAGATCGGCGTCAGCCTGGGATTCCTGGGGCTGTTCGGGTGGATCGTCAGCGGGTTCCTCTCGCGCCACCCGGTCGCGCCGGTCGGAGATCCCTCGTATGAGCCCAGCGTGAGGTTCCACGGATGACCGACCCTCTTCACGATCACGGGGCCGAGCACGGGGCCGAGCACGGCGCTGGCCCGCGGCGTCCGCCGTCGGATACGGACCGTCTCGCCGGGACCCTCTCGACCATCCAATTCGTGTTCACCGTCGTCGTGCTCGGCGTGCTGGCGGGCCTCATGTACAGCGCCGGGCTCCGCGCTGGCGGGGGCCACGGCGGCGAAGGGACGCACGGCACGACCGCCGCGTCGTCCGTCGACGTGCACGGGCTCCTCGCGTCCACGCCCGAGCAGGTGTCGGCGGGGAAGAGCCTCTTCTCGGTGAACTGCGCCTCGTGCCACGGCACGGAAGGGAAGGGGAACGGCCCCGCCGCGTCCGCGCTCAACCCCAAGCCGCGCGATTTCACCGGGGGCTATTGGCGCTACGGCGGCGGTGTCGCCCGGATCGTCCAGACCATCACCACGGGATCCCCTGGCACGGCGATGGCGCCGTTCCCCGGCATCCCGATCCAGGACCGGTTCGCGCTCACGCACTACATCCGCTCGTTCGACACGCAGAAGCAGGAGGCCGACAAGCCCGAAGACCTCGCCTGGCTCGACCAGTTCGGGGGCCCCAAGGGCTC
>JANLXD010000523.1:0-6888 GCA_031364935.1 Candidatus Eiseniibacteriota bacterium | reverse complement strand
GAGCCTCGTCGGCCGTGAAGGGGATGACCGGAACGAAGCCATAGACCCGGTGCAGATTCGAATTGCCCTCGAGCGAACGTCGCGTGCCGCCGCTGGGGAACCCACTACCCCGTGCGCTCCCGGAGAGCCTCACATCCCCGGTCGCCGCAGCGGTGTAGGTCCAGCGGAAGGTATCGGCGGCCGCAGGAGCCAGGTCGAACGAAGGCGGACTCGGGCCGCTGGTGAGCGTCAGGGCGCCGCTTCCCGAGGACGCGAGAAGCGACGGGACGATGCCGACCACCGACTCGCTCGAGTTGTTCCGGACAATCATCGATACGGCGACCTGCTGACCGATCGTGCTGCTGGGGGTCGCGATGCTGACGGTGGCGAGCAGGGGGGCGTTGCTGATGGTGATGGTGTGCGGGTTTTCGATCGAGGAATCGATCGGGCCGTCGTTCCCGGAACGGGTCGTGACCCCACCGACAGGGATCGCGAGTCGCACCGTTGCGGAATCTCGTGGAGAGCCGGCGATCCTGAGTCCGACGAAGAGCCGGGCGCCGGTTTCGTTGAGGGCTTCGGCGAGCAGCGAGCTCCGCCATTCGCCCGCCTGCCAAGTGAGAATGCCGAGGTTCCGATCATCGCCGGAGCCCGGCGTGAAGACCCCGTCCCCGCCGTCACGCCAGAGCCGAACCTCTGCCAGGTCGCTGACGTCGGCGTCACCGAGATTGACCACCACCAAGGTGTCCAGCACGTCGGAGGCGTAGCCGTTGCGAGGCACGGTGACGTCGAGGGCCAGGACGGGCCCTTCCGATGGTCCTACAGTCGCGGTGGGGGCCCCGGCGTTGGTGATCTGGTCAGCCACCATGCCGTCGACCGTGGCGCGCGCGCCCGAATCGAGAGGCCATACCGCGGCGACGCGCGTCGGTGCCGAGAACTCCACGTCGAGCGGATCGGCGACGACCAGGGAGAGGACGTCGGAATCGGACGCACCCGTGAGGGAGACGTCCGCGGTTACGAAGAGGCGGGAGGGTTGGCCAGCAGGCAACGGCCAGGAGAAGCCGCCAAAGGAGCCCTGTCCCACCTGAAAGATCGTGGTTCCGAGCACGGGATCGGTGGTCGGATCTCCAAGTACTCCGTCTCCGTCGCCGTCGGCTCGAAGCGTCAAGAGCCTCGTCTCGCCGTCTCGGTCTGCCTGGGGACCGGGACCGATGGTCGCATCCGTGACGGTGAGACCGGTCAGTGTCCTGCTCGACGAGTAGGTATTCGTCGCGGCCACGTCCAGGAGAAGAACGCCGCGGTCGCCCGGTCTTACGGTGGCGGCTGGCACCGGCGTGGTGATGAGCGTGATCAGATCCCTGGTGCTGATCGCTTGAAATAGGGGGTTTCGTACCGCGTTATCGAGGGGACCGTCATTTCCGCTCGCCATGCCGACCCCCTCGCCCTGGGGAAGGGCCAGGCGGACCGTACGCCCCTGGGAAGCCAGATTGGAGATACCGACGCTGAAAAAGATACGGAGCCCGCCGGAAGGGACCAGCTCGAACAGGCCCTTGATCTGCCAGCGGTTTCCGCCCATGAACGTCAGCGATCCCAGGCTTCGATCGTTACGCGGGTTGAACCTGCCGTTGCCGTTGCTGTCGACCCAGGCGCGAATCCCGGTGAGGTCGCCGCCTGAGGATGCGGTCCCTTCCTGGACAACGGTCAGGCCCGTGAGCCGGTCGGGAGCGTATCCATTCGGAGGAAGCAGCACGTCGAGGAGCGCGAGGCTGTCCTGTGTGCCCGCGAGAATGCTGTCGGGCGGGACAGGATTCACCGAGATCTGGGCCGCCACCATGCCGTCCACGCGGAGGCCGCCCGATGGATCCAATGGGAACCCGCTCCACGAGCCCGATTGGAACGTCAACCCACCAGCATCCTCGATGCTCAGATCGAGGAGATCGTCGTCCCGCACGGACAGCGGAACGCTGGCGAGAATGTGGAGACGGACCGAGCCGCCATAGGCCGCGATCTTGACGTTGAGCGATGTGAAGCGGACCGTGTCCCCGGACGCGGCCGTCTGCGCCAGCAAGGATCCGCCGTCCCGATAAAGGCGCAGGGCTCCCAGCTCCTGGTCGAGCTGGGACGTCGAGCCCGAGCCCGAGGTCTTGTTCAGGAGCTTCATCGACGCCAGCGTCACGTCGAGTAGGCCCGAGTTCTGGATGTCGATCGTGAAGAGGGTGTCGATGACGCCAGGCCGCACGATGTCGGAACTCTGGGCAGCCGTCGCGGTTACGAACTGGGCCGCGGCGGGAGCCGCGCTCAGTACTGATAGGAGGAGTACGGAGAAAAGGGGGAGCGGGATGCGCCGGAATGGCCGTATCCCGACTCCAGGGAGGGTGATACGCGGTCGTATTTCCACTTCATATTAGTCGGTAATTTCGAGGATGTTCTTTAGAAGTCCAGGTTTATACTCTTCCCATGCTCACCCGCCCGCAGATCTTGGCCTTTGCCGTGCTCGCCCTGGTCCTTGCGCCCGCGCTCGCTCAGGCTTGTGACGAGGAAACCAAGGCGGCCCAGAAGGCGTGCGTCGCTCCTCCGCAGGCGTGCTCCTCGGCAGTGACCTCGGTCGGCGCCGAAAGCGTGGATCGGATCGTTCCCGCGGTCTCGAGAGTGGTGGTGGTGGCACCCGGCCCTCGCAGCTAGCTCCAACCGACCCCGCCCCGCGCTACCGTCGCGCGGCCTGCCTCGCCCTCCGCTCCGCGTCGCTCTTCACAAGCCCCAGCGCCTGCTGCCGGACGAGAGCGACCCCCGGCACGATCTTCGACCAGTAGGGCTTGAACTGCTTCCGAGCGGTCGCGTCCGTTGTCGCCACGCGCGTGCGCGTCCGGAGGACCGACCGCCCCTCGGGAGCCGGGTCGACTTCGAGCGTCCAGATGATCTTCGCCCACCCGCGTTCCCGGAACTCGCTGAACTGTTCCGGAGGAATGGACCGGAGTCTCATGTTGGTTTCCCAGGGCCGGGTCACGGCTCCGAACACCATGGCCCTTCCGGGCACGTCGGCCAGGAGGACCCAGCCCATCGCATGCACCTGATCCAGAAAGGGCCGCCGCTGCAGCTCGACACCCTGGCCGCCCATGAACAGCTTCCTGGAACGAAGCACCAGCTGCACGGCCGCCGAGCGCGAGAGGTCGAGATTCCGCGCCGCGAAGAACGTTATAGGCGCGGAAGCCTTGACGGTAGTTTCGTGTCGCTGGGAGATGTCGTACAAGGGCAGAAAGCGGTCCAGGGATACGACCGGGGCAGCACGCGGCTCCTCGGGCTTCTCCCGCCCGAACCAGCCGGCATGGCCGGCCCCCACCGCCAACGTAGCGAGCAAGACCCCGGCGAAACCCCGCCACATCGCGCGCCTCCTCACAAACTCGCTGCCCGGCGATGCCGATACACCCAAGCGAATTCCGCGCCCAGAAGCAGGATCGAGGAACACACGTAGATCCAAAGCATGAATCCCAGAATGCCTCCCAGCGCGCCGTAAAGGGACGAGTGGCTGGAGATCAGCGACACGTAGAGCCCGAACGCGTACTTGGAAATCTCGAACAACAGCGTCGCGACCAGCGCGGCTGGAAACACGTCGCGGAACCGGCTTGGCACGTCGGGGACATACCAGTACAGGAACATGAAGGCGCCAAAGCTGAGCAGGGCCGGCATGGTCCACTGCACGGTGGCCCAGGCTGGATCGGTGCCTCCGGGGAGGCTGCCGGCAGGGATCTCGCTATGTCCCATGGCGACGTGGATCGCCGCGGTCCCGGTCGCGGACAAGAGAAGCAAAAGCCAGATCCCCATGGCCACGGCGATGTCCCGCAGACGGACTCCCGCGAAGGTTCGCCGGGCCCGGATGCCCAGGGCGCGGTCCAGCCCCCATCGCGCGGCGCTGAACATGCCGAGCGTGGACCACATCATGCCGATGATGCCCAGAACCGAGAGCCCGGCGCTCGCGTCCTTGATCGCGCCCACGGCCTTCAACAGAAACGCGCGGTTCTGTGTCGACCCCACCGGCAGAATCTCCAGTATGTGCCCAAGAAGTTGGGCCTGCTCGTGGGCGTCGTGAATCGTCCAACCAACCGACAGAACCAAGAGCGCGATCGACGGTGCCGCCGAGAAGAGAACGAAGAAGGAGATGGAGCCCGCGATACGCGGACCCTCATGCTCCTGGAACCTGGCATACGTCCTTCGCAGCAGCGCGCCGAGAGCCGTCAAAACCCGCCGCACTCGCGCGGCAATGATCCTCGACGCCAAGTTCGCTTCCCTCGGGTGGATTGCGCCGCCCAGCACTCCCGTATACCATAGTGGAAATCGCCGTACGGACTATTCGTATCCGAAGGGAGCCACGATGAGACTACTGGGGACTGTATTCACCGCGACGTTGGCCCTGACTCTAACGGCCTCGCCCGTGGCCGCCCGTGAGACGGGAAAGACTCCCACAGCCAAGACCACGACCAAGAAAGCCACTGCGGCCAAGGCAGAGGCCAAGGGGACCGAAGCCGCGGCCAAGGAAGCCAAGAAAGTGCCGGACGGAAAGCCCATCTTCCTCAAGTACAAGTGCACCATGTGCCACGAGATCGGGTCTCAGAAGATCCTCAAAGAGGGAAGCACCGTCGCCGACACGACCTGGATGACGACCCTGTCCAAGCCGCCCGATCTCTCGGGGGTGGGCTACGTCCGCGGCGAGAAGTGGATGCGGGAATGGCTGAAGAAGACGGAGACGATCCACGATCGGAAGCACCTCTTGATGTTCAAGGGTACGGACGAGGAGCTGGCTGTCCTGACGAAGTGGCTGGAGTCGCTGGATGACGAGAAGACAGGGAAGGCGCTGAAGGCCCGGGAAGAGAATCTGAAGTAGCCGCCCGCCCACCGGCGTGAGTCTCGAGCGGTGGGCGAGGACGGAAGGGGCGGGTGCAGCTCTTACAGGGGCCGTTTGCCTCCACGCCTTCCTACGCTATGCTGCGCCCACACGCAGCGACACCGAACGAGGGCGCGACATGAGCGGCGGGGACGACGAACATAGCGCAAAACCGCGCGGATCCGGCTCTCCCGAGACGCCAGCCAAGGGACCGATGCGGCCCCCGCGGCCCGCGATCGGGCTCCCGCTCCTGCCGACCGGGTGCTTCCAGCTTCCCGAGGGGAATCCGTGCGAAGGGTGCGACCACTGCTGCCGTTACGTTACCATTCCGATTGACCGGCCGAAGTCCCGCCGGGATTTTGACAATATTCGATGGTACCTCCTCCACCGGAACGTCTCCGTCCTGTGCGATTGGGAAGGCTCATGGATGGTTCAGTTCGACACCCCTTGCGAATGGCTGAAGGACGGCCGCTGCGGCCACTACGCTCTGCGCCCGGAGGTCTGTCGCGAGTACGACCCGGCCGACTGCGAGCGCTACTGTCCCACGCCTGCCGAAAAAATCCTGCTTCAGGACGAGAAGGATCTGGAGAAATTCCTGGAGGAGCGCGAGAAGAGGCGAGTGGCCAAACGCGCGGCTGCGCGAAAGGGCTCCGGCGGGCGGGCACCCTTGCCGCGCTGACACTGGTTGTCGCGGCGGGCGTCTTTCACGCGACCGCCGCGGCCGCGGATGCCCCGCGCGTCGGGCGCACCGGGCGATCGCCCGAGCCGGCGCCGGGAGTCACATGGCGCCCCTGGGAGCCCGCCGCGTTTGCCGAGGCCAAGCGCACGCGCCGCCTCGTCCTTCTTCACGTCGCCACGTCGTGGTCCCACTCCGGCCATCAGATGGATCTCGAGGCCTGGACCGACAGCGCCGTCGTGCGGGCCGTCCTCGAGGGCTACGTGCCGGTGCGGGTGGACGCCGACCGCCGGCCGGACGTGGCGGATCGCTACCTGGCCATGGGCTGGCCCACCACCGCGATCCTGACAGCCGGCGGCCAGGTGGTCGCCGCGCAGTCGGTGATCGCCCCGCGCGCGATCCTCCAGATGCTCACCAACGCGCGCGACCTGTACCGGAAGAACCGCTCCGAGGTCGAGCGGCGCTCCGCCGAGTCGGTGCGGCGCGTGGCGCACACCTGGGAGAGCGACCCGCCCAGCACGCCCGCGATCTCCTTGTCGGATTGGATCGACCGGAACGCCGCGGCTCTGCGCGAAGCCGAGGACCGCGCGAACGGCGGCCTTCAGGGGAAGCCGAAACTTCCGCAGTTCGAAGCGGTTCGCTTTCTCCTGGCGGCGTCCGGCCCCCGCAAGGATCCCGTGCTCCGCGCGCTCGGCCTTCGCGTCCTCGACGCGGCGCTCGCGCTGGAGGATTCGGTCTGGGGGGGCTTCTACCGAATCGCGGGGGAGGAGGATTGGAAGCGTCCCCACACCGAGAAGCTCCTGGACGTGAACGCGCGCGCTCTGGCGGCGCTCGTGAGCGCCGTCGACGCGGGAGGCGGCACGCGCTACCGGGAGGCGGCGCGGCGGACCGAAGCGTACGCGGCGTCGTGGCTCTGGAGGTCGCACCCGGGCGGATGGCTCGGGAGCCAGGATGCCGATGTGGTGATTCGCGACGGCAGCGGACGGCTCCTCGCGGGCGAGGTGTACTACGGCCTCTCCGACAAGCTCCGGCGCGGCCAGGGAATTCCGGCGGTCGACTCCTCGCTGTACGCCGAGGAGAACGCGCGCATGGCCGAGGCCGTGTTGCGCGGCGCGGCCATCGGAATCTGGAAGGGCGCGCCCGTGGCGCGCGCGGTCCGGGCGCTCGACCGCCTCTGGACCGAGCAGCGCGCGGTGGACGGCTCCCTCTACCACGAGTGGAGGAACGGCCGCACCGCGGTTCCCGGGCGGCTCGTCGATCAGGCCGCCGCGGGGAACGCGTACCTCGCCGCCTATGCGGCCACGAAAGAGCCGCGCCATCTCGAGAGAGCCGAGTCGCTCGCGGTCTGGGTCCGGACCAG
>JANLXD010000518.1:0-4300 GCA_031364935.1 Candidatus Eiseniibacteriota bacterium | reverse complement strand
GAACGACCTCGTCAATTTCGACGTGCTCGTGAAACACGGCATGATCGATCCCGCCGACCTCGGCCTCTTC
Organism: Candidatus Eiseniibacteriota bacterium; assembly: GCA_031364935.1. Classification (GTDB taxonomy): domain Bacteria; phylum Eisenbacteria; class RBG-16-71-46; order SZUA-252; family SZUA-252; genus DASQJL01. The sequence continues at coordinate 4,230 of JANLXD010000518.1, read as the reverse complement.
CGTTTCGTGGACACTCCGGACGCCGCGCTGGAGGTGCTGCAGAAGAGCCTCGGGAGCGAGACGAAGCCCCCGGAGCCGGCCTTCGCCGGCTCGATCACCCCCGATCACCCCTTGCCCGGGCACCAGAAGCCACATCGCGGGCCTCGGCAGTGACGAAACGGCGCCCCCCGAGCCGGCGCGGACGCGCCCCCAAAGCGCCGCCGCACGTGACCCGGAAGTCCCGCCGAACGCTCCCGGTCTGGCTCGGTCTCGCGGGGCTCGCCGCCATCACGCTCCTCGCCTATTCCGGAGTCTACAACCACGCCTTCGTACGCTGGGACGACCCCACCTACGTGGAGGAGAACCCTCTCGTCCTGAACCAACAGGTCGGGCCACTGATCCGCGCCGTCGTGGCCAACAACTATCACCCGGTGACGATGCTCTCCCTGGCGGCCAATGCCTCGCGCCCGCCCTCGCCGCGTCCGTTTCTCACGACCAACGTGCTGCTCCACGTCCTGAACTCGGGTCTCGTCTTCTGGCTCACCTATCTGCTTTTTCGCCGGCGGGCGCTTCCCGCGTTCCTCGTCGGGCTCCTCTTCGCCATCCACCCGATGCACGTGGAGTCGGTCGCGTGGGTCTCCGAGCGAAAAGACGTCCTCTACGCCTTCTTCTTCCTCGCGGCCGCGATCGCCTACTGGCGTTACCTCGAGACCGGGGCGCGACACTTCCTGGCCGCGACCTTCGTGCTCTTCGTGCTGTCGTGCCTTTCGAAAGCCATGGCCGTGACGTTCGTGCCGGTCATGGTTCTTCTCGATTACTGGAAGGGGCGGAGCGTCCTGGATCGGAGGGGCCTGCTCGAGAAGGCTCCGTTCTTCGGAGCCTCGATCGTGGTCGGGTTGATCGCGGTCAGCGCGCAGGCGGGCGGGGATTTCCATGGTCTTCTCATTCCGGTAAGCGGGAGCGGGACGGCCATGCCGGAGACCGTTGAGTTCACGCCGTTCCAGCGCGTCGCGTTCCCCTCGTATGGGCATCTCCAGTACGTGTGGAAGCTCCTCGTACCCACGGGTCTCACGGCCTTCTACCCCTATCCGGCGACGGTCGCCGAGTCCTACCAGCCGAAGTATGTCGTCGCGATCCTCTTCCTCCTGGCCACGCTGGCACTCTTCGTCTGGAGCCTCCGCGGCTCGCGCGTCCTCGCCTTCGGCCTCGGCTGGTACTTCGTGACCCTCCTCCCCGTCATGCAATGGTTCCCGGTCGGGTCGGCCCTGATGGCGGATCGCTACAGCTATCTTCCCTATGTCGGGCTCTTTTTCATACTGGCCGCCGGCGTCACCGATCTCATCCACAAGCGGCCGAAGCTTCGGGTCCCCGTCCTGGCCGGCTGCGGACTCGCGGCCGCCATGCTGGTCGTCGTGACCGTGCGCCAGGTCGGGGCCTGGAAGGACACGGAGGCCCTCTGGACCGGCGTGATCCGGAACTTCCCGAATTACGACAGGGCCTACGCCGCCCGCGGGAACTTTCGGGGGCGGAGCGGCCGGGTGCAGGAAGCCATGAGCGACCTGATGATCGCCAGGCGCCTGAATCCTCTACGCGGAGAAGTGTACGAGGACCTTGGGAACGCCTACGGGTCACTGGGGAATCTGGATTCGGCGATCGTCCTCTTCGACCAGGCCCTGCGCATCGATCCGACCCTGGGGCACACGTACTACAACCGGGCGATCGCCTATCTTCGAGCCGGCCGCGCCCGCGAGGCCCTGGCCGATCTCGCCCGGGCGGAGGAGCTGATGCCCGACCAGGCCGCGTCGCTCCACTTCCCGCGCGGGAACGCCTACATGCAGCTGGGACAAGTGTCGCAGGCGGTCGAGGAATTTCGGGCGGCGCTGCGCGCGGATCCGAGCCACGCGGAGGCCCGCGCGCGGCTTGAGGCTCTTGGCGTAGCGAGATGACTTGGCAACGTCGCGAGACGGCAACGCGTTTCAGGCACCACCGTGCAGTAGCGGTTCGAGCTCACCCAGACAAGGAGGCCCGATGTCCCAGATTCTGTCTCAGCTTCGCCCAGTGGTTCGCTTTCTCGTGGTCGCGGCCCTACTCTCCCTGGCGGCTACGCCGGCGGCTCTGGCCGACACCTCGGCCGGCCTCCGCGGGGGCTTCAGCTCGGGTCCCGATCAGTTCCTGATCGGCGGGCAGATCAACTTCTCTCCCGTGGGCGAGAACCTCTACATCGTGCCGAGCGGCGAGGCGGGATTCGGGAACAACGCGTTCACGCTCTCGTTCAACGGAGATCTCCAGTACCGGTTCGACGTGAAGCGGGGCTCGGAAGTGCGCCCGTACGCGGGCGGCGGGCTTTCTCTCTATTACGTCAACGTGGACGGCGGCGGAAGCGACACCAACATGGGCGTCGACGTGCTGGGCGGGATCTTCTTCGGCAGAACATCCGGTAATCCCATGTTCATCGAGGCCAAAGCCGGCCTCACCGACGAAGTGCCGGACTGGAAATTCATCTTCGGGATCAACTTCTAGCGAGGCGCAGTAGAGAAACAGCGAAGCCGCCGGGTCTTCGGGCCCGGCGGCTCTTCGTTACCCGCCCAGGCCTTTCAAATAGGCGGGCGGGACCTGGGCGCCTCGGCGCGCGGCCTCCTGCGCGTCGGGCAGGGCTCCGGCCTTGTCGCCGACGCCGTTCTTGGCGTAGCTCCGGTAGAGGTAGTAGAGGGCCACCCTCGTCTCGTTCGGCGGCGCGCGGCGAATCGCCTCGTCGAACGCGGGGATCGCCTCCGCGTGGCGCTTCTGCTCGATCAGCGAATAGCCCAGGGTGCCGTACTGGAGATAGGCGCCGGGACTCTCCGGCTTAAGCTCGATCGCCCGCCGGCTGTCGGGGATGGCAGCCTCGTAGTGCCCCAGCTTCACGTAGGCCAGCGCCCGGTTCGCGTACGCGTCCCTCTGATTGGGATTCAGCGCGATGGCCCGCGTGCAGTCGGCGATCGTGCCCGCCGGGTCCCCCATCTCCAGCTTCAGCGCGCCGCGGTTGTTCCATGCGTCCGCGTTGTCGCCTTTCACCTCGATTGACCGATTCAGCGCGACCAGCGCATCGGGGTAGTGCCTCATCGAGGCGAGGGCGTTCCCCTTGTTGAGCCACACCTTCGCGTTGTTGGGATTCAGCGCGAGCGCCTGGTCGAAGTCCGCGACCGCCTCGGCGAAGCGTCCGGTCTCGTTGTAGTAGAACCCCCGGTTGTTGTAGGCGTCGGGGATCCGGTGCGGGTATTTGGCGATGGTGTCGTTCCAGAGGGTCTCGGAGTTCTGCCAGACCTCGCAGCGCTTCCAGGTGGCGTAGGCCGAGACCGGAATCAGGAGAACAAGGATCGCCGCGAGCACGGCCTTCACGGGGAACCGGGGCGTCAGCCGCTCGCGCGGCTCGTCCAGCCACCACGCCAGCGCCACGAAGAGGCCGATGTAGGGGATGTACGTATACCGGTCGGCCATCGTAACGCCTCCGATGGTGAAGAACTGGAGCACCAGGAGGATGTTGATGAAGTAGAAGGCAATCCCGAACAGCACGACCCGGTTTCGGCGGAAGATGAAAACCAGTCCGGGAAACAGGATGAGCGCGGCCACGAGCGCCAAAGTGTATTCGGGGCCGAAGCTCCCCGGAGCCAGGCCGGGGTACGGGTAGACGGCCGAGAGACCCGTTGGAACGAACAGCTTCACCACGTACATGACCGATCCGTATGCCGCGAACATCACCTTCTGGAAGAAGTTCCAGTGCTCGGTGATCGCCCCGCTCGACCGCTGAACTTGAAGCGTCAGGATGCCGGCGATCAGCGACACCGCGAAGAACGGCGCCTTCTCGAGGAGGACCGCCTTCGTCAGGCGGCGATTCCGGAACCAATCGATCGCAATGAGGGTCAGCGGGAAGACGACCGCCGCGGGCTTCGACGCGGCCGAGAGCACGAAGGCGCCCAGCGCCGCGATCAGCCAGACGCGCGAGCGGCGCCCACGTCCGTGCGCGGCCTGTCCGGGGCCGTCGACGTACCTGAGATAGGCGATCAGCCCCAGCAGGTAGAACAAGGCGTAGAGCACGTCCTTTCTCTCCGCCACCCAGGCCACCGACTCCACGTGCATGGGATGGATCCCGAAGAGCGCGGCCGTCAGGAACGGCGTCCAACGCCGGCCGCGGGAGAGCCGCCGGACGTAGAAGAAGACCAGCGCCGTGTTGGAGAGTTGGATGAGGAGGCTGGTCCTGTGGTAGGCGGCCGG
>JANLXD010000509.1:0-2160 GCA_031364935.1 Candidatus Eiseniibacteriota bacterium | reverse complement strand
CTCAGCCCACGCGCGGCGCAGGTCGGCGCGGCGCATCCGGGCCGCTCGTTCCAGGTGTCCCATCGCGCTCCCCACGGCCAGCGTCAGCTCGCGATCGCGGCCCGGCACCGTCTTCGCGTACTTCTGGAGCCGGAAGAGCAGCATCAGCGAATCTTGATGTATCCCGAGGAAATCTTGGAGTCCCGCGAGGCGCCTCGCCCGGCGCCCGGCGCGCGGGCCCGCGGTGTCATCGAAGTACTCGTAGGAGTAGCGGGCGCGTTTCGCGGCCATCCGGAAGGCGTGGAGGGACTCCTGGTCCACGAGCCGCTCCGCCTCGTCGTAGGCCAGACGCAGAGCGCCCATCCGCTCGGCCACCAGCCGCGGCGCCGCCGTGTAGGCGGGCGCGCCTCCGGCGGGCACGGCGGTCGCGTGCGGGGGACCCGAGGCGATCCACTCGCGCGCGCGCTCGACAAAACGGACGTAGCGCTCGGAGTCGAGCCGCTCGAGAAGGCGCACGCGAGCGCGGGCGCGTTGCAGCTCCAGCGTGTGGCGGAAGATGGCCCAGGCGCTCCGCTCCAGGGCCGGCGCATCGGCGGCCAACTCGGCCACCCGGCCCAGCGCCACGTCGCGATCCCGGACGCGGCCGAGCGCGCGTCCAATCCAGCGCAGGTCGGCCGCGAAGGAGCGGCGCGGCGTTTCCGGGATGGCCGTCTCGAACAGCTCGAGCACGGTTCGAAGACGGCGGGTCGCCACGCGCATGTCGTGCAGGTGCTCGGGATCCACGCCCAGGCGCGTGCCCGGCTCGTTCCAGAGCAGGCGCCCGAAGTGCTTGGCGAACGTCTTCTGCGCGACATCGGTCAGGCGGTCCGCGGGATGAACGTCGTACGAGCGCTCCGCGCGCTGCGGCGGCTCTTGCCCCGCCGTGGCGAGCGCGGTCGCCAGCTTGGAGGCCACGTTCGCTTCCACGCCCAGCGCCGATTCGACGGCGTGGCGCACGTCGGCGAGCGCCTCGTCGCCGGCCTGCTCCTGGAGGGAGGGTTGGCGGCCGGGCGCGCTGGGGGCGCCTTCGATGCCCTCCAGCTCGATCTCCACCTCGTCGAAGACCACGGGCGGAGTATCGGCTCCATTCATCGCCTGCACGCGGTCCACGGTGAAGAAGCCGAGCGGCGTGTCGCCGCGCATCCACGTGAAGCAGGTGCGGTCGTTCTTGAGCCGGGCGCGGACGCGAAGCCGCTGGAGCACGCGAAGCCCGGTGAGAGGTTGGAGCAGGTTGGCGACAGGGCCGGGCTCGAGAGACGACCACGGTGGATCGCCGGGCGGGGCATCCTGGCTCCACTCGGTGCGGACCATCGCGTGCTCGCTGGTGGAGCGGAGCGTCTTGGCTTCGAGGCGCGTGCCGTGGGCGCCGGAGCGGAGGCGCAGCGCGATTCCTCCGCGGTAGAGCGCCCAGTCGTCCGTGTCGAGGTATCGGTCTTCGTGGGCCTGCGACGTTCCCGGCGCCAGGCGAAAGCCCGCGCCCTCGACGGCGTCGCGGACACGGTCAGCCCCGGTCCCCTCCGGGAGACGGAATTTGATTTCGCGCTCGATCATGGTTGTCGGGACGCCGCGGAATGGCGTCAGTCCTTCGCGAGAAGGCGGAGCGCGCCGGGCTGGATCAACCACTCCAGCGTCGCGCTCCCTGCTGCGGGACGGTCGGGGAAAACGAGCCGGGCGACGGCTCCTTTCTTGAACTCGATCGCGGCCAGCTCACCACCGCCCACGAGCAGAAAGGACGTGAAGCCGCTCAGATGCGGCTCGTGTCCGACCACGGCGATCGAATCGTTGTTGTAGCGGTTCACGGCCTCCAGCGTGCTCTCGAACGGAGTCTCGGCACGAAGCTCCTTGGCTGTGTTCAACTCGGCGCGCTTCGCGGCGACTTCTTTCAGGATTTCGGCGGTCTGGCGCGTGCGGACCAGCGGACTGGTCACAATCCGTTCCAGCTTCATCCCCAGCTCGGATAGGCCGCGGGCCGCGAGGCGGAACTTGTGGATCCCCTCCGGCGTCAGGGGCCGGTCGTCATCGTTAGGATAGGCCGGATCGCCACGTTCCACCGCGATCGCGTGACGCACAATATAGAGGTCCACCGGTTAAGTGTGACAGGGGGCGGGCGGCGGGTCAATCGGGGTGCCGGGGGGGCTCGGC
>JANLXD010000486.1:0-5512 GCA_031364935.1 Candidatus Eiseniibacteriota bacterium | reverse complement strand
CGCGGAGCGCGAGCCACCCGTGAGCGAGCGGAGGCCCAGGTCCGCGCGCAATCCGACGGCGGCGACCGGGTCGTAGGCCAGGGACAGCTCCTGCCGCCGCTCGCCCCCCGTCGCGGCGGTCGCGGGGGCCTGATTCCAGCGCTCGCTCTCGAACGAGCCGTCCACGCGATCGAGCGCCGTGAAGCGCGCGTCGCGCACGCGCGCGGACGCCGTGACCCCGACCGAGCCGAGGCGGGCTCCGAAGAGCCGGATGGGCCGCGGGTCGAGCCGCGCCGCGAATCGCGCCGCGCCGCCGGCGTTGTCGGCGTCGTCGCGGGAGGAGAGCGAGTTCCGGTCGAATCCCGACCTCGCGATTTCGGCCTCCACGCCGAGCGAGCCGAAGAGACGCGTCGTCCCGCCCAGGTCCATCAGCGCGTTGTCGCGCGGCACCGCCAGCATGCGCCCCGGCTCGAAGGAGCCGAGCGTCGCGCCCATGAAGCGGTAGAAGTGGGTGCCGTCGGACGCCGACGTGTCGGCATAGGCGCCGCGCCCGGCGCCCACCGCGCTGAATTCCACCTCGTAGTCCCCGCGGCCCTGGCCCAGCCACTGCCAGTGCGCACTCGCGGGGTCGGACGGGTCCCAGACGTACGAGCCGAGTCCGGCGCCCACGAAGCGCACGCCGCTCGGAAGCGGTGAGCGGACCGAATCGCCCACCGCGCCCAGGGCGCGCCGGTCCTCGGCCGTGAGAGAGGCGCCGAGCGGGCTTCGCGCGTCGTCCCCCTCCCGCACGTACGAGGCGTACCAGCCTCCGCCCGCGCCCCACTCCCGGCGCGTGGTCGCCGCGTAGAGGGATCGCCGGTAGCGGCCGTTCGCGCCTTCGAAGTCGACCGCGACCCGTCTCTCGGCCGCCATCGGATGACGCACGGTGAAGGTCACCGTCGCCGCTCCGTAATCCATGACGTAGTCGAGGTCGGCGCCGCGCCGTAGCTTCACCCCGTCGAGCCAGACGGTCTCCGATCCCGCCACGATGCCGCCGAGATCGGAATCGGCCGCGCGAGAGAGAAGCGCGTACGGACCCTGCTTTCCTTCCTCGCCGCGGAACTCGAGCGAGCGCCGCTCCCCCTTGGGACTCGCCGCCGCCACGTCCCATCGGAGCCCGGCCACCTTGGCTTCGCCCCGCACTCCCTGGAGCGACCGCGTCAGGCGCGCGAACTCGCCTGGCGCTCCCTCGAGGCGGAAGTCGCCGAGCGTCGCGCCTCCCTGCGGCGCGCGCACCGAGAGGGAGACGCGATCCAGATCCTCGAGCTCGCGCGTGGACCCGTCGGGCTCGAACGGAAGCCGCTGATCGCTCAGCGCCGCGGCCACCTCCACGTCTCCGGCCACGCGGCCGCGAAGCGTGAGATCGAGCGTCTGGCGGAGCGAAGCGTCGCGGCCGCGGCCCAGCTCGACCGCGAAGGATTTGGACCCGCTCACCAGAATGGCGTCGCCCGACTCCGGCCCCGCGTTCGCGGCTCCGGCCGCCGGAAGGATTTCCTCGCGCCGGATCATCGTGGACGGAGGATCGGAGCGCGCGGCCAGCGCCGCGAGGGGCGCGACCGCCTGGAGCGAGAGAAGGCCCGGCGCGCGGCGCACCGGGAACTCGAGCACCAGCGTATCGGGCGGGGCGTCGCGCCCGCCCGGGTAGAGCGTCGGCACCGGGGAGGCGAGCGCGGCCGCGCCCGGGCCGCCCAGCCAGAGAGCTACGCCCACGGCACCCCGCGCGAGAACCCTGCCCGGGACCCGCCTCACGGGCTTCCCCGCTCGATCCCGAAAAGCTGCACCTCGCCCCGCTCCGGATCGGCCACGGCGACGAGGTCGAAAGGACTCCATGCGATCGCGCCGGGGCGCCACGGATGAGCCTCACCGCCCAGCGCCCGCTCGAGCGCGCGCGCTCCTCCAGGGCCGAACACTAAAATCCGCTGCCCCGCGCCGTCCGCCGCGTAGACGTAACCCCATCGGTCCGACGCCAGAGCGGTGATGGCCGCCGCCAACGTGTCGCCGAGCGGCACCGTGCCCGCGAGGGCGCCGCTCGCGCGGAAGCGGCGAAGCGAGCCGGATGCCGCGTCCGCGATCCAGGCCTCGCCGTTCGAGGCCGACACCGCGGCGCGAGGGACCGATACCGAATCCTCGGGCGTGAGAAAGCGCCCGGAGCGGGCGCGCGCGAGGGACGCGTCCAGCCGCACCAGGTCGCGCTCGCGCGGGGCCACGAGCCAGAGCCGCCCGAAGGCGTCCATCAGAAGGGACGCGCGCGGGTCGCGCGCTTCCGCGGCCAGATCGGGCGCGAGCGGCTGCGAGGCGAGAAGCGCGCCGTTCTTGTCGTACGCGCGCACCGCGGCCGCGGCGCGGTCGAGGAGCAGGATCGAGCCGCGCGCGTCCGCCACGATGTCTCCGGGCTCGGCGAGGGGCGCCGAATCCTCGCCGCTCACGGTGACCTCGTGGAGGAGGCGCCCCTCGGGGGTTACCTTCACCAGGCGCCGGCGAGTCGTGTCCAGGATGTAGAGCGCGCCGTCGGCGTCGAAGGCGAGGCGGGAAGGGCGCGCGACGCCCCATGCTTCCAGCGTGGCGCGGTCCAGCAGAAGCTCGGAGCGGAGCGCGGCGGGAGGACCGGCCTCCCCTTGCTTCAGGGCCGGCGCGGCGCGGGCCGGAACGGGAGCGAGAATGGGAGACGCTCCCGCGAGAAGAAGGAGTACCGCGAGCCGGCTTAGAAGGAGCGCGTGAGGTAGAGCCGGCCGCTTCCGTCGGGAGCGGTGTCGGCGAGGAGAAGGAGCGGCGTGCCGTCGCCCGGGCGCTCCGACCGCGCCGCATTGGACTGCTTCCGGCTGACGATCTGCGTGTCGATGGCGCTCAGGATGCGGTTCACGATGGCGGCGGCGATGGAGTACTTCGAGCGGTCGTAGGCGCGGCGCGAATCCTCCCGCGTGGCGCGGTAGGAGGTCTGCGCTTCTTCCGAGCTCCACGCCCAGGCGCGATCGCCCGACGGGAGCCGTTCGGCCACCCAGGCATCCTGGTCGGCCGGGCTGGTCGGATAGAGATCCCGCGCCTCGCGGCGAAGGGTCTCTTCGTACGCGTCCGCGCCGGTTCCCCGCGAGGTCTGATACTGCCCGAGGAGTTTCCAATAGGTGTCGTCCGCGCTGCTCACGCCGACGCCGGCGTGCCGCCGCGCCTGATCGATGTAGTTGTCCTTCCGAAGATGCCCCGCGACCTGAAACCAGACGAAGTGAGTCCAGATCGCCCCCTCCGCGATGAAGAACCCGTTGGCCCGTCCATGCTCTCCCAGCGACAGCTCACCCGCTCCCGGCAGGAGCAAAGAATAGAGGAGAGCCTTCCGGCTGCCGGATCGCTTTCCGCCCACCTCGGCACGGGCCGCGTCCGTGGCCGCGAGCGCGCGGTCCGCGGCGGCCAGTGCTCCCGTCGGCAGTGCATCCGCGGACAGATCGGTGACGAGCGCCAGGGGGGACCAGGACGCTCGATCGGAGAGCGACGCCGCCTCGGCCGCGCCCCCGAGCAGAAGGAGCGACAGCGCGATCGGAACGGCGATCAGGGCGTTACAGCTTCTTTCGGATTTCAAACCCGACCGCGGTGTGGTCCGAGAAAGGCTTCGTGCGCATCCTGAACCGAATCGATGTGTCCGCGCCGAGAACAGAGCGCGACCGATTCTTCAGCATCCGCAGCACGTCGACGGCGGAGACGACCCGGTTGACGAAGCTTCCGACCACCGCGTAGCGCGCGTTCTTCAGGAAGTTGTTGCTGGTGGTGCGCATGCCTCGATAGGAGTTCCGGCTCGACTGCACATCCCACCCACCGGAGTAGGTGACGAGCTTGCCGATGTCTTCATAGTAGTGCTGCTTGTTGTTGGCGCGGAAGTTCAAGATGAGGCTGTCCTCGGGCGATCCCTGACATTGGCAATCGGCGATCCAGCGGGAGTAGTCCCAATGGTCATCCGCGTAGGCCAGGTACTCGTCCTCCTTCGAAGTGCCGCGCTCGTGATAATAGAAGTACGTCGCCCAGGCCACTCCCTCCATGCCGAGGTGCGCCCACCCCCGCTTGTTCCCCGCATAGAGATGTCCCGCGCCGGGCAGGAGCACATTGTAAAGGAAGGCCCGACCGGGAGACTTGTGTACTTCGTAACGCATGGGAGGCGACCCCGCTTCCGCGGAGGCGGCGGGCGGCTCGACGGGCGCGGCGACCACATTGGAATCGGCGATGGCGCGCTGGGCGAGCAGGATGTCGTTGGTTGCGAGGGGCGCGAAATCGAGGCTCGAGGCGAAACTGCCTCCTGTCCACAAACATAGACAGAAGAAACAGACAGTTACGGCCATCTGAGGTGCGCGAGGTGTCAGATCAGGGAGCCCTTCAGCCGGCGAAAGATCGTGCAACTTCAATGGTTGATTATACCTCCAGAACAGCTCATCGGACAACCGCGAACTTCCCGAATGCCACTTCCGTGCCCCCGCCCCGTTTGACTTCGATACGCACCAGGTATACCCCGCTGGCCATATCCCGTACCGGTATCCGGGCCACATTTTCAGCGGGCTGGGTGGAGCCCGAAACCCGTTTCACCTCGTTCCCCAGCGGGTCGAGGATCCGAATGTCGACCGACCCGACCCCGTCGGCCAGGGTGTAGGCAATGCCTACATCCGCCCCCCGGGCCGGGTTAGGGAAACAATAGAGCGAACCCCGTGCCAAACCGGTGGGTAGAGCCACGACAGCCGGGAGATCCGCGTCGCCCAGCACGGAGGTGTGGCGTCGGTTGCCCGCGTAGCCGATCCACGGGGACAGGCGCGAGGTCCCGTCGGTCGTGGCGAACGCGCTGTCCGCGCGAACCCCGATCTGAAATACGTTCCAGAGTCCGTCCCCACCGGGAGCCACGACGTGCTGCCACGCCGGGCCGGGCGGGTCGGGAGGGCTCAGCGCGTCGTTGAGAGAGAAGAAGAGGGGCGAGATCTCGGCGCCGGGCTGGCTCGCGATGGGCCAGCCGGGCAGCGAGCGCCCATCGTCTTCCAGCGCGATCAGCACGCCGTTCCGCGGCGCGACCAGAAGCTCCGGCGCGCCGTCTCCATCGAGGTCGGCGACCACGGGCGAGCCGGTTCCGCCCAGGGCCCCCGGGCCATACCGCGACGTGAGCGACACCGGCCACCCCGTCGGCTCGACGCCGTTTCGATTCCACCGGTGCGCGAGACCCTGATCGTCGACCGCGAAGATCTCGGGATAGCCGTCCCCGTCCAGGTCTCCGGCCGCGGCCGCCCCGTCGAGACGCGAGGCCACCGAGACCGGCCACCCCGGCAGCTCCTGTCCGTTCAGATCCAGCGCGTGCACCACGCCCTGGCCGCGATCCACCACGATCACCTCGAGATTGCCGTCCGCGCTCCGATCGAGATCAACCCCCAAAATGCAGGGACGGAAGTTCGCGCCCCCCACGTTCCAATGGAGATCGGTCACGATAGGATCTTTCCCCAGCGGACTCGTGACCCGGACGATGCCGTTCTGAAGCGCG
>JANLXD010000474.1:0-3427 GCA_031364935.1 Candidatus Eiseniibacteriota bacterium | reverse complement strand
GGCGGAGCGGGCGATCGTCCCCTTCCCGCCGGTGCCCAACACGCACATGCAGTGCTCGTTCGGCCACCTCGACGGCTACTCGGCGATCTACTACACGTATCTCTGGTCGCAGGTGATCGCCAAGGATCTCTTCAGCCAGTTCGATCGCACGCGGCTGCTCGATCCCGCGGTGGCGGCGCGCTACCGAAAGACGGTGCTCGCGCCGGGCGGATCGCGGCCGGCCGAGAAGCTGGTCCACGACTTCCTGAAGCGCGACTTCGGGTACAAGGCCTTCGAGGAGTACGTGCGGGCGGGAATCGACTAGGCGCGCGACGTGCGCGGCTGACGACGTGCATGGCAGCCGAGCGCTACGCGTTTTTGGCGCGCGGGAAGGCAACGCTTGGGGGCTCGTCCTCGGCTCCAGAATCGGAGCCTGCGGAGATCCCCCTGCGCGTTCCTTCCCGCGCGTCCAACAGACACGTCACGATAGGATTCCAAGCACGACACCCCCACCCCTCTTCTTTTTAGGTTGGATGAATTCAACGCTGAGGCGGATGACTTCAACAAACAAGATGGGGGTGGGTTGGGGATGTCGTGCCCTAGGTGCGTAGAGGGAGCGAAAAAATCAATCCACCGGGCGATTGGAGCCGCCGTGAGCGTAGCGAGCAAAGGCGACGCCTCACGGAGCCCGGCGGATTGATTTTTTCGCTTCCGCTGTGTGCGTAGCGCTCGGCCGCTATGCACTTTCCACGGCGCTCTTCAGCGGAGGGCTACCGCTTGGTCTTTCGGGTCTCGCGGAGCGGCGTGAGGACTTCCTTCTCGAAGCGGGCGACGTCGAACTTCTCGTCCAGGTAAGGCAGGACCACTTCCTCGGTCACCACGAAGTGGGCGGCCACGAGTCCGAGAATCCCGTAGCAGAGATGCATGAGCTTCCCCGGCGCGGCGCCTGCGCCCACGGCCTTCTCGAGCGCCTCGGTGCGGCGGCCCACCAGGACGTGCTCGAAGCGCACCGCCTCGGTCAGCTTCGATCCGTCGCCCCCCGCGGCCCAATCCGCGGCCGGGTAGAGCGTGTACTCCTCGGCGTGTGCGTGCGGCGCCACCTGGCGGCGCACGAAGTCGATCACCTCGCGCGCCAGGGAAAGCTGATCCATGGTCGTCTGCTCGTGCAGCGTCTCGACCCGCTCGGACAGAGCCTGCACCCGCGTCATCAGCGTGGCGTGCTCCTCGCGAAGCGAAGCCGTCGGCAACCCTACATCTCCCTTCGTCATGGACCCGGAGTCTCGGCGTTTCCCCTTCCTGTGTCAACTCGCCTGTTGCGCCGCCGCGGCGACGGGAACTAGTCTCGTTGCTTGCCGTGCATGGGGCCGCGTACGGTCGCGGCGGAACCGCCACCGGGAGCCAGAATGAAAATCGCCGTCGGCGCCGACCACGCCGGATTCGAGATGAAGGAGCGCGTGAAGCAGATCCTCGAGGCGCGCGGCCACCAAGTCGAGGACATGGGCACGCACTCGGCGGAGTCGACCGACTACCCCCCCTACGCGTTCCGCGTGGGCGAGGCGGTGCGGGACGGGGCCGCGGAGCGTGGCGTTCTCGTCTGCGACTCGGGAAACGGGATCGCGATCGCGGCGAACAAGGTCGAGGGAGTGCGCGCCGCGCTCGCCGTCAACCGCTGGCAGGGGGAGATGGCGCGGCGGCACAACGACGCGAACGTGCTGGTTCTCGCCTCGGCCCTGACCCCGAAAGAGCAGGAGGCGGAGGTCGTCCACGCCTGGCTCGACGCCCCGTTCGACGGTGGGCGGCACGCTCGGCGCATCGCGCAGATCACGGAGTACGAGCGGACGCACGCGCGCCGCTAGCGCCATGAACGGCCCTACGCGCCAGACCGAGACTTTCGGCGCGCTCGAAGAGACATATCGGGAGGCCCTGGACACCCTCGTCGCCTCCGACGCGGTCGGCCGCCTGGCCGCGCGCGACGCTACGCTCTGGAAGAGCGATCCCGCCCACCTCGCCGTCATCCAGAATCGCCTCGGCTGGCTCGATCTCCCCGGGTGGCTCGCGAAGCGCGCGGCCGAGTTGGCGGCTTTCTCCGCCGAGGTGCGCGAAGCGGGCTTCACGCGCGTCCTCCTTCTCGGCATGGGAGGCTCGAGCCTCGCCCCGGAAGTGATCAAGCGCTGCCTGACCTCCGGGCCGGGGGCACCCACACTGGACGTGCTCGACTCCACGGATCCGGCCGCCGTCCGGTCGGCCGAATCGGGAGCGCGCCTGGACCGGACCCTCTTTCTGGTCGCGAGCAAGTCGGGGACGACGCTCGAGACGCTCTCGCAGTACCGCTATGTCCGCGCGCGGCTCCTGGCCGAGGGCGCGCCCCTCGCGGGCGCGCAGTTCGCCGCGATCACCGACCCCGGCTCCGCGCTCGAAGCGCTCGCGGCGGCCGAGGGCTTTCGCCGCGTCTTCCTGAATCCCCCCGACGTGGGGGGACGCTACTCCGCGCTCTCCTACTTCGGCATGGTGCCGGCCGCGCTCCTGAATCTCGACGTGGCCGTGCTCGCGGCCCGCGCGGAGGCCGCGCGCGTGGAATCGCTCTCGCCGGATCCGCGCACGAACGCCGCCCTGCGCCTCGGCGCCCTCCTGGGCGCGGCCGCCAGGAGCGGACGCGACAAGCTGACGATCCTGGCCGCGCCGTCCCTCCGGCCGGTCGGCTTCTGGATCGAGCAGCTCATCGCCGAGAGCACGGGCAAGGAAGGCACGGGAATCGTGCCGATCGAAGGGGAGCCGCTCGGAGCCCCGCACCACTACGGAGCCGACCGGATCTTCGTGTCGATCGAGATCGAGGGAGACGACGTCCCGGATCTCCGGAAGCTCGAGCGGGAAACGACGCGCGCCGGCGCGGCGTGGGTGCGGATCGTCCTTTCGGACCGCGATCAGCTCGCGGCGGAGTTCTTCCGCTGGGAGGTCGCCACCGCCATCGCGGGCGCCGTGCTCCACATCGATCCCTTCGACGAGCCGAACGTGCAGGAGTCCAAGGACAACACGAAGCGCATCCTGGACCAGCTCCAGCAAACCGGGGCGCTTCCCGCCGACCCGCCGGTCGCCCGCGATCTCGGCGTGGAGATCTCCGCCGACGCGGCGCTCTGGTCCCGGCTCACCGCGGGCGCGCCGGGGCATCCCAGTCTCGAGATGGTGCTGCACCGCTTTCTCGGCCTGGCCCGGCCGGGCGAATACGCGGCGCTGCTCGGCTACATGGAACGGACGGCGGCCAGCGAGGCTTCCTTCGCTCTCATGCGGCGCGCGATCCGAAACGCGCTGCGCGTGCCGGTGATCCAGGGGTACGGGCCCCGCTACCTGCTCTCGGTCGGGCAGCTCTTCAAGGGAGGTCCGAAGACCGGCCTCTTCGTGGTGATCACGGCGGCGACCGACCACGACCTTCCCATTCCGGGCAGTTCGTTCA
>JANLXD010000469.1:0-3296 GCA_031364935.1 Candidatus Eiseniibacteriota bacterium | reverse complement strand
CCCGAGCCGCGCTTGCCACAGCCGGCGCCGGCGATCGCGCAGGCGGCGAGCACAGCCGCGGCGAGCGCTAGCCGGGCGAGACCCCAGAACAAGGGCCTGAGTCGCGCGCCGGCGTCTAGCCGGCGATAGCCTTGCGCACCCATCCCTGGGACCTCTTGAGCCGCCGCTCCGCCTCGGAGCGGGTGATTTTCGCGCGGCGCATGACGATCGCCACCTTGAGCGATCCGCCGGCCTTCTTCAGCGCTGGCTCCGCATCCTGGTAGCGCGCGCCGGTCGCGTGCATGAAGACGCGCTTCGTGCGCTCCTCCAGCTTCCGGCTCGCGGTCTTCAGGTCAACCATGAGGTTCTCGTAGACCTTGCCCAGCCGCACCATGGTCGCCGTCGAGAGCATGTTCAGCACCAGCTTCTGCGCCGTGCCCGCCTTGAGTCGCGTGGAGCCGGTGACCACTTCCGGCCCGACACGCGGGGCGATCACCACGTCGCAATCGATCTTGGCGCTGGCGGAGGGATTGGCGGTGACCACGATCGTGGCGGCGCCGATACGCCGGCCGTACTCGACGGCCCCGAGCGCATACGGCGTCCGGCGGCTCGCCATGATGCCGACGACCACGTCCTTGGCGCCGACCCGCCGCTTCTTCAGCGCCGAGACCGCCGCGACGGCGTCATCCTCCGCCCCCTCGATGGAGCGCACCAGCGCCCGCCGCCCTCCGGCGATAATCCCCTGCACGAGGGTGCGCGGCGTCCCGAAAGTAGGCGGACATTCGGCCGCGTCCAGCACACCGAGGCGGCCGCTGGTGCCTGCACCGACATAGAAAATGCGGCCGCCCTGGAGGAGTCGCTCCACGATGAGATCCACCGCGCGCGAGATCTTGGGGATTTCGCGGCCGACGGCGAGCGGGACCTTGCGGTCCTCCGCGTTCATCAGGCGGAGCACCTGGGGTGTCGTGAGACGGTCGAGCCGCTTGGAGCGCGGGTTTCGCTGCTCGGTCACCAGCCGCGACAGCTCGCGGAAGATGACCCTGCCGCTTCGGCGGTCGCTCACCGGGCGCGGATCATCCGGCCGTCTTGGCTCACCGTTTTGCCGTTCAAGTCCGTGGCGCGGAGCCGGTAGAAGTAGAGGCCCTGGGCCGCGTCGTGCGCCTGCCCGTCGCGGCCGTCCCAGCAGTAGACGTTGAAGCCCGCCTGTCGTGGCATGTCGATCGAGGCGACTCGGCGCCCTGCTACCGTGAGGATCAGAAGCTCCACCTTTCGCGCAGCCGCGCTCAACTCGTATTGGAAGATGGAGCCGCCGCAGCCCGTGCCCTGCATCCGTGGGTCGACCACGGCGACCCCGCGAATCGTGAATTGGTTCGTGGTCTGGAACGTCACCTGGTCGAAGCCCGCGGTGCGTCCGCCGATCGCGACCTGAAGCAAATGGGTGCCGGTTGCGAGAGCCCCGGGTGTCGCTATCAGCGCCCACCGCCGCCCCGCCGTATCCAACTGGGTCTTCGTGGATGGAATCGCTACTCCGTCCAGGCGAAGCTCCAGCGAGTCCGCGGTCAGCGGGATCGGAGACGTCACTTCGGCCCGTAACGTGGACCCGCTCTCCACGAACACCCCATTCACGATGTCCACTCCGTTCGCAAGATAGCGGATCGGAGTGCGGACCTGGAGCGTGAAGATGCGCAGGCGGCCGTTAATGTCCACGGCGCGGATTTGAAGATCGTAGTTCCCCACGCGCGGTCGGACATTGGCGGTCAACGTGGCGAGCCGGCTCGAGTCGCTGTACGCGACGGAGTAGGTCAGCGTGTCGACCGACGTCACCGCGCCGCTCGTCACGTCCTGTTCCGTCAGGTACACGGAGTCGATCCCCACTTCATCGCGAAGGTCGGCGACCAGGGCCGAGTTGGCCGTCGGGGAGTCGGTGGTGAGCGTGTCGTTATCGGTGAATGTCGTCCCCGCCACGGTAACCTGGTAGACCCGGGGCGGCAGCGCGTCCATGCGGAGCATCGGGTCTGCGAAGAGGTGGATCGTACGGTTCATGACTGGTTGTGGATTGAACTCGCTGTTACCGGTAAGTCCGTTACGGATCTGCGCTACCAGCATTACCTCACCCAGAATCCACCGCGCCTGCGCCGGTTCGCCCGGCGGAGCGACGGGCGCCGGAGGAGTCGAATAGAACGCTTCTGCAGCGAAGTTGTTGTACACATGATTTGTCTGCAAAAACTCAAACCCGGAACTTCCCAGAGAGCCAATTGAGCCACGATTCGGCATCAGGAGCCACTGCTCACCAAGCGCCTCGCTGCTGTCGACAGCCCCGATCGCGTTGCGCGTGAAGAGAGGCCCGTCGGCAAACTGATTTGTGTGGCACCCCCACACCATCGCGTAGAACGGGCGCCCAATATTTTGGATACGGTCCGGCGTGTTCGGAGAGGCCGGAGTGAATGGAGCCCCATTTACCAACACGGCCTCGTGAGAGATGAGGTATCGGTTTGCGTGCGTCTCGAGGTTGAAGATCAGCTCCCCTTGATTGATTCTGGATATAAGGGCGTCATATCCCCCTCCCATGCCGAGCTGGGTCAGCACCGCCTGCTGACTCTTGCATCCTGAAGTGGCCGGCACAGCGTCCGTGTACGTTTTCAGATCGAAAAAGTCGTTGATGACATCCGCTCCCCCAGGACCCGCGGCCGTGATACTCGCCATATCGCCGTTTGCCGTTCGAAAATCGGTTTCTTGCGGCTGAAGACAATACGACTGGGCGAAGCTGATCCCAGTCGAGAATTCGTCGTCGGAATAAAGGAGCTGGCGGCCTCGCCAGGAATCGGTAGGCTGGAAATTCTCGTAAGCGATAACCTTATCGATGACGCTCCCCAACTCCTGAGCCTCGCCCGCCGAAATGCGAGCAAGACTCAGACTCGGGACGAAGTCTGAGCTCGCGGGCTCGGCGACTGATAGGTTCAGAGAGTAGTACGGATCTTGAGCAACGAGCTCTCTTCCGTGATTACCCGTAATCATTTCGAACTTGAGATAGGTTGGGATCCAGTCGGCACTGCTCCCGACGAGATGCCCACGGTAGTCCAAGCTCGCGTCTCCGGCTAACAAAGCGTAGGTAACTCGTGGAGACCAGGCTAGATAAGCGTGACGCAGATACCGGCGGATGGCGCGTGCAGACTTGATCCCCCCATTGAACTCGTCGTACACGTCGGACACGTCGGCTACTTCGACGACGTATCCCTGTCCTCGCCGATACGCGGCCAGCCGATTCGCCTCGGCGAGGAACGGCTGCGGCGCGATTAGAATCGTCCTGGCGATCTTGG
>JANLXD010000334.1:0-9084 GCA_031364935.1 Candidatus Eiseniibacteriota bacterium | reverse complement strand
CGGCGGAGACTCGGCCGGTTCAGGTCGGCCAGCTCCAGCAGCGTGATGTCGGTGGTGACGGTGAAGAGACCCTCGAGCAGCGGGAGCAGGATGGTCACGACGAGGGCCGATCCGAAGCCGGCGACCACGCCCCAGAGCGAGCGACGCAAGAGCACGTCCCAGCGCGCGCCGTCCACCAGCCCCATCGCCCCGATCGCCACCATGTAGGCGATCGCGACGACGAGCATCGGGCGGTAGAAGTCGCGGCGGCGGCGCACGCCGGTCGCCGAGGCGATCGCCGCGATTCCCGCGAGGGCGCTCCCGGTCAAGAACGGCAGACCCAACCCAAACACCACTCCGATGAAGAGCGACGCGGCGAACGTCGCCGCGAACGCGAGCGCGCTGCCGAAGAGGAGCGCGGCCGTCAGCGAGAGGATGGTGATCGGGATGAGCATCTCGTAGCCGCGGAGCTGGTTCACCACCAGCCAGCCCAGCCCCATCACCAGCGCGGTGAGGACCGCCAACAACAGGAGCTGCGGCGTTTCGCGATAGACCTCCCGGTGGTGCAGCTTCAGGTATCCGAGGAAGCCAAGCACGAGGAAGGCGAGCAGGACGACGCGCCCGAGCACGGTGGTGATTCCCTCGCGCCAGTCGTTCACCGGGTGCATGCGGCTCTGCCAGGCGCGGAGCGACTCGAGCTTCCGGATGTGGTCGGAGTTGGCGAGCTCGTGGCTGCCGATGATCTTCTCGTCCTTCCGGACCACGCCGTCGTATGGGTTCACCGACGCCCGCGACTCGGCGCGGACGCGCTCGGTGGCCGTGGCCTCATAGCGGAGATTCGGGCGGACGGCGACGTCGAGCAGCTCTTGAAGCGCTTGGGTGGCCTCGGGTCGGCTGGGGAACGCGCGCTGCCCTTCGGCCCACGCGCGGTCGCGGAGGCCGGCGGGATCCAGGACGGTGGACCACGGCTTCTCGATCCGCATTCCATTTTTCTGGAGCGCGATCACCGGCGCGTCGGTTCCGGCCTGCGCGCTCTCGAGATCGGGGAGGAGCCCGGCCTGGTAGGCCTCGTCCGCGATCCGACGCGCGAGCAGGAGGACCCGTTTCCCGTCGGGGCCCGCGACCACTCGCGCCGCCTCGGGGGAAAGGCCCAGCTCTTGGAGCCGCCCGGGAACGCGTCCGCCCGGAGCGGTCTCCACGGCGCGCAGGGAGTCGAGCAGGTTTTCGGTTCCTTGGGACGACGCCGCGTCCGCCGAGTAGATCGGGGCCACAGCGCGTCCGGCCACGGTTTGCTCGTGGCGGAGCAGCGCGCGATCCTTGAGCAGGTAGAACTGGAAGGGCGCGATGAGGTCCCGCTTCGCCGGGTAGCCTTCGCGCAGCGTCATCACCTCGAACGCGGGGTCGCGCGGCACGAGGAGGCAGGCGAAGGCCAGGAAGGCGACGAACAGCGCCGCGCGCTGGACCTTGGGTCCAAAGCGCTTCACGAGGCGGGCCCAGCCGGAACGGCGCTCTTTCCGCCTGGGCTCGATGATGCGTAAGGGGTCAGCGGGCATGGGTCAGGCGGTCAGCGGCCATCGCCGCTCCGCCTCCCGTCGATCCGGCCGTTCTCGCCCTGGTGAAGGTCGAACGCGCGGACGATCTCCCGCACCAGGTGGTGGCGGACCACGTCGCGCTCGTTCAGATAGACGAAGGAAAGGTCGGGCACGCCCTTGAGGATATTCTGCACCTCGACCAGCCCGGAGGCGAGCGAGGCGCCCAGGTCGATCTGGGTCACGTCGCCGGTGATCACCGCCTTCGAGCCGTACCCCAGCCGCGTGAGGAACATCTTCATCTGCCCCAGCGTGGTGTTCTGCGCCTCGTCCAGGATCACGAAGGCGTTGTTCAACGTGCGTCCCCGCATATAGGCGAGCGGCGCCACTTCGATCACGCTCAGGTCCAGGAAGCGGCGGATCTTCTCGTAGGAGAGGAGATCGTTGAGCGCATCGTAGAGCGGGCGGAGATAGGGGTCCACCTTGTCCTTCATGTCGCCGGGGAGGAATCCGAGGCTCTCGCCCGCCTCGACCGCCGGGCGCACCAGGACGATCCGCTCCACCTGCCTCGCCTTCAGCGCGCTCACCGCGGCGGCCACCGCGAGGTAGGTCTTCCCCGTCCCCGCGGGTCCGATCGCGAACACCACGTCGTGGCGCTGGAGCGCGGCCACGTAGCGAGCCTGTCCCAGCGTCTTCACGCGGACCGTCCGCTTGTCGAACGTGAAGAGGACGGGCCGCTCGTAGAGGGCGCGCGACTGCTCGCGGTCGCCCGCGTCGGTGAGTCCGATGAAGTTGTGGACGTCGTGCTCTTCGAGCACGGCGCCGCGCCGCACCAGATCCGTGAGCGTGGTGAGAATGGCGCTCACCTCGTCCACGGCGGCGGCCTCTCCCTTCACCGCCAGCTTCCCGTCGCGGAAGGTAACGTGCACGGGATAGCTCCGCTCCATGAGGCGGAGATTGGCGTCATTGCGACCAAAAAGAGAAAGGGGATCGACGTCTTCGATGCCGACGACGCGCGTCGTCTCTGCCTTGTCCGGGTTGGTCATCGAGGGATGCTCAGCTCCTGTCCGGGAAAAATGAGATCGGGGTCGCGAATGAGGCCCCGGTTGGATTCGTAGAGGCGCGGCCACTTGGAGCCGTCGCCGTAGACATTGTCGCGGCTGCTGATCCGCCAGAGCGAATCGCCGGTGCGGACGCTCCACCGGCTTGAATGTTCTCGGCCTGTGTTCTTTGGCGGCGGTACGTCGGCGTCGGCCGCGAGAAGGGTCCGGATATTCTGCTCGCGACGATCAGCCTCCGCCAGAAGCGAATCGACTTCGCGCCGAAGCGGCTCCCGCCGTGCCTCGGCTTCGGCCAGACTCGCCGTCGCCTCCCGGGTCTCATCCAGGTAGAGCGAGTCTTGAAGCGCCAGCTCGTTGCAGTACTCCTCGCGCTGCTCGGGCGACAGTTTTCGAAACTCCTTGTCGCTGTAGTAATCCCCCAGAGACGCGTCCGCGATTCGGAGCACCGGCTTCCCGCACCCCAGCGCCGCGGACGCGAAAAGGGCAGCCACCGCCCACGCCCGCTTCATCGGGACCGCCTGTTCTGGGGAGTTTGGTCCAGAGAATCTTGGATAGCCTTGGCAGCTTGGATGCGCCCAGCCGCCTCTTCGCGCTGAACTTCCAGCGCATCCCCTTCCGCCGAGACCTGTCCCAGATCCTGTTGCAGCTTCTCGCTTTGCACGCGGTGTGAGTCCAAGGTGGCTGGCGGGGTGGGACAGGGCGCGTTCCCGCCTCCGCACCCGGCGCCGGCCAGGGACGCGGCCAGGGCCAGGAGCAGGGCGGGGATTCGATCGGCTCGGGATGGCGCGACCGGCCAATGCCCGCCGGCAAGGCGGAAGCCGGGACGGACCGGCGTGGCGCTGGTCCGAGCCCCGCGTAGAGGGCGCTGCGTTGAAAGTAAGCCGTGGTCTGTCAATAAGTTGGTTGGGTGGCGGCCTCCCAAGTGGAGCGCCGCCACACCTCCTGGTACCGTAGAATTCGGGGATTCGTAAGTCAAGGCCCCGGTCTGGAGTCCCCTCTAATGCAGAAGCGGTGCCAGGGGGCGGTAGTGGGCGCGGGCCGGATCAGTCGAGGACGGGGCGGATCCGCAGCTCTTTGAGCTCTTGCTCACTGATCGGAGCCGGGGCGCCGTCCATGAGGGACGTGGCGCTCGCGGTCTTGGGGAATGCGATCGCGTCGCGTATCGAGTCCCCTCCATGGAAGAGCACTACCAGCCGGTCCAGCCCGAGCGCGATCCCGCCGTGCGGCGGCGCTCCGTACTCGAAGGATTCCAGGAGGAACCCGAACTTCGCCTGAAGCTCCTCGGGCTGCATTCCGATCACGCGCATGACGCGCTCCTGGATATCCTTTCGGTGGATCCGGATGCTCCCCGAGGCCAGCTCGTTTCCGTTGGCGGCGAGATCGTATAGTTGCCCGTGCACGCGTCCCGGGTCCGACTCCAAGTGCGCGATGTGCTCGTCCAGCGGCATCGTGAAGATGTGGTGCGCCGGCGACCACGACTGGTGCCCTTCGTCCCACTCGAAGAGCGGAAACTGGTGCACCCAGACGAATCGGAAGTCCGTGGGGTCGAGCGTGAATTTCTGATTTCCGACCAGCGTGCGCAGATGTCCCAGCGTGCGCTGCACCACCGCGCGGACTCCACCCACCAGGAGGAGTAGCGAGCCCTCGGGCGCCGCGGCGGACTCGATGAGCCGCGCCGCGAGGGCACCGGGGAAGTGCTTGCCCACGCCGCCGTCGAGCGCGCCCCCCTTCACCCGGCTCCAGGCCATTCCCGCGACCCCCATCTGCCTCGCCGCCGCTTCCCACGCGTCGATCTCCTTGCGCGAGGCGCCGGCCTGACCGGGAACCGCGAGGACTCCGGTCATGCAACGGGGCGCGGCCGCGAGCGTGGCGCGGAACACCTCGAACTCGCTCGCTCCCGCGGCCTCGGTGACGTCCCGGATCTCGAACGGAATCCTGAGATCCGGCTTGTCGCTGCCGAAGTGCTCCATCGCCTCGCGATAGGTGAGCCGCGGGAACGGGAGCGGAAGGCTGCGATTCAGGTCGCGCCGGAAGACGCTTTCCAACATCCCCTCGACCACGTGGAAGACGTCGTCCTCGGTGGCAAAGGACATTTCGAGATCGATCTGGGTGAATTCCGGCTGGCGATCGGCGCGCAGGTCCTCGTCTCGCAGGCAGCGAGCGACCTGGTAGTAGCGGTCGAAACCCGCGACCATGAGGATCTGCTTGTAGAGTTGCGGCGACTGCGGCAGGGCGAAGAACTGCCCCGGGTGGAGCCGCGACGGGACCACGTAGTCGCGCGCGCCCTCGGGCGTGGGCTTGACGAGCATCGGCGTCTCGATCTCCAGGAAGTCCTGGTCCGAGAGATACTCGCGCGCGCTCCGCACCAGCCGATGGCGGAAGACCAGCGAGTCGCGAAGCGCGGCGCGCCGAAGATCCAGGTAACGATACTTGAGGCGCAGGTCCTCGGAGACGGCCGCCGCCGTCTCATCCACCGGAAATGGGGGCGTCTTGCTGGGATTGAGGATGGCGAGAGTGTCCGCCTCGACTTCGATCCCCCCAGTCGCGAGCTCGGTGTTCTCGCTTCCCTTGGGGCGCTTGAGCACGGTTCCCTCGACCAGGACGACCCACTCGCTCCCGATCTCGCGGGCGTGCTCCATCGTCTTCTCGTTCAGGTTCTCGGGGCGGAACACGACCTGCGTGATGCCGTAGCGGTCGCGAAGGTCCAGGAAGAGCACGCCGCCGTGGTCGCGCACGCGGTGCGCCCATCCGAGAAGGCGCGTGCGCGTTCCGGCGTGCTCGGGGCGAAGGTCGCCGCAGCGGTGCGTGCGCCGGCGTCCGCCGAGAGGCTCGATCACCGCGCGTGCTCCCCGTGCTTCCCATGCGCCCCTTTTACCGCGTGCTCGAGGAGCCAGGCACGAAGCGACGCGACATCGCGCTGCCTCGGCTCGTCGGTCCCCGCTTCCATGTTCCGCATCGAGTAACCGTCCGGATCAGGCGGCACGAAGACCACGTGCCGCGCGCCCATCTTCGAAGCCCACTTCATCTGCGCGCCGGCGCTTCGTCCCGTGACGTCGGTGATGACAACCAGCCCTCGCGGCGCCGGAAGGTCGCGCAGCTCGCGCGCCAGGGCCAGCGCTTCGAGAACCGCCTCGGGCGAGCGCAGGACGACGCACACGTCAGGGTCGTCCGCGCTGGGGGCCGCTTCGCCGGCGGCGATGAGGAGCCGCTCCAGGCCGATCGAAAATCCGATCGCGGGCACCGAGGCGCCGCCGAACTCCTCCACCAGGAGGTCGTAGCGCCCGCCGCCCCCGACCGCGCTCTGGGCCCCGAGGGATCCCGAGTGCACTTCAAAGACAGTGCGCGTGTAGTAATCCAGACCGCGGACCAGCCGCGGCGCGATCTCGTAGGGGATGCCGAGCGCGCGGAGCGAAGCCTGCACGCCCTCGAAGTGCTCGCGGCACGCGTCGCACAGGGAGTCGAGCACGGCCGGCGCGCCGGCCAGGATCGGCTGGCACGAGGGAATCTTGCAGTCCAGGATGCGGAGCGGATTCGTGCGGAGGCGCTCGCGGCAGTCGCCGCAGAGTGCTTCCGTGTGTTTCGTGAAGTAATCGCGGATTCGCTCCTTGTACGCGGGACGGCACGTCGCGTCGCCCAGCGAATTCAGGAGCACCGTGGGATCGGCCAGTCCCACGCCGCGCATGATCGCGACGAAGAGGTCGATCATCTCACCGTCGGCCGCGGGATTGCCGGGGCCCAGAAGCTCGCCCCCCACCTGCCAGAACTGGCGGAACCGCCCGGCCTGCGGCCGCTCGTAGCGGAACATCGCCCCGATGTAGTAGAGGCGCGCCATCGGCTGGCCGTGCCCCAGCGAGTGCTCGATGTACGCGCGCACGAGCGGTGCCGTGCCCTCGGGGCGGAGCGTCAAAGAGCGGCCGCCCTTGTCCTCGAAGGTGTAGAGCTCCTTCCGAACGATGTCGGTGGACTCCCCCACGCTACGCACGAAGAGGTCGGTCGACTCGAACATGGGCGTGCGCACTTCCCGGTAGCCGTACCGGGTGAGGATGTCGCGCAGGCGCGCCTCGAGCCATGCCCAGCGCTCCGACTCGCCGGGCAGGATGTCGTGCGTTCCCTTGGGTGCCTGAAACTTCAACTCTTGGGTTTCTCCGTATTCGAACGGCGGATCGGCCGTGTGCGGATGAGCTGCGTGGCCAGGATGGCGACGGCGACCGCTCCGACATCGACCATCCAGTCCAGCGGGTCCGAGCTGCGGCCGGGCACGCGCGCCTGATACAGCTCGTCCAACGCCCCGACCACAGCTCCTAGGGCGATCGTGCCGAACGCGGCCGCGAGACGATGCCCCGTCGGCCCCAGCGTGAAGCGGATGGCGCGCCCCGCCAGGAGACCAAACAGCGAATATTCCAACAAGTGCTCCAGCTTGTCCACGTTCGGGAAGAAGTCCGGAACCGTGGAGCCGTGGAGGGACGAAAGCGAGAAGATGAGGGCGACGTAGCCGATGACGGGGAGCCAGTACCGAATGAAGAGATCGCCGCGGCTGGGCGCCGCCTCGGCGGGCCGGGATGCGTCTGAGGTCAAACGGGCACCGACGCGAGCGCCTGGTCCAGGTCGGCGATCAGATCCTCGACCCCCTCGATCCCCACGGAGAGCCGGACGAGCCCCTCGGTGATGCCGAACGAGGCGCGCTCCTCGGGCGAGTAGGTCGAGTGGGTCATCGAAGCGGGGTGCTCGATCAGCGTGTCGCAATCCCCCAGGCTCACCGCCAGCGTGATCAGCCGCACCGAGTCGAGCAGGCGCACCCCCGCGGCGTGCCCGCCGCGCAGCTCGAAGGCGATCATCCCGCCGAAGCCGCTCATCTGCCGCGCCGCGATCTCGTGCTGCGGATGCGTGCGCAGTCCCGGGTACCAGACGCGCTCCACCTTGGGATGGAAGTCGAGGAACTGGGCGATCTGGAGCGCGTTCTCGGAGTGGCGCTCCATCCGGACCGGCAGCGTCTTCAGCCCGCGGAGGAGGAGCCAGGCGTTGAACGGGCTGATCACGCCGCCCAGGTCGCGCAGGATCTCGAAGCGGCAGCGCGTCACGAACTCCTTCGCGCCGATGATCACGCCGGCCACCGTGTCCCCGTGGCCGCCGATGTACTTGGTCGCGCTGTGGATCACCACGTCGGCGCCCAGCGTCAGCGGGCGCTGGTAGTACGGCGTGGCGAAGGTGTTGTCCACGAAGAGCGGGATGCCGTGCCGCTTCGCCTCGCGGGCCGCGAGCGCCAGGTCCACGATGCCGAGGGTGGGGTTGGCGGGCGTCTCGACGAAGAAGAGCTTCGTCTTCGAGTCGATGGCTGCCCCGATCGCGTGCGCGTCGTTCGCGTCCACGTAGCGCGCCTCGACCCCGTATCGCGGCAGGAGGTCGCGGAAGAACTTGTGAGTGCCCCCGTAGAGCGTACCCGACGCGACGAGGTTGTCACCGGTCTGAACCAGCGCGAATACCGCGGTGGCGGTGGCCGCCATCCCGCTCGACGTGGCGAGCGCGGCCTCGCCCCGCTCGAGGAACGCCACCTCGCGCTCGAATGCGGCCTGCGTGGGATTGCCGAGGCGCGTGTAGAAGTACCCCTCGCGCTCGCCGGCGAAGATGGCCGCGCCCTGGGCCGCGCTCTCGAACGCGAACGTGCTGCTCTGGTAGATGGGAACGGACACCGCACCGGTCGTCGGGTCGACGCCGCCCGATCCGTGGACGCAGAGGGTGTTGAAGGTGAGGCGGGAGGGGTCTGGCTTTCCCATGGTGCGGCGGACGGGGCGGGGGATGCCCCTTACCGGGGCGTCCCTCCGCCGCAATCCGGTCTACGGCCGATCAAACTGGCCGACGCTCCAAACGTTCCTGCCGCGCCGCTCGGTTACGTAGATGCCGTTCAGGCCGTAGCGGTCGATCCGATTGGAGATGAAGAAGATCTTGGTTCCATCAGCGTTGAATCGAGGAGTCGAATCGTCGGCGATGCCCGAGGTGACCCGAACGGCGTCGCTCTGATTGGTCGAGTGTGCGTTCATGATCCAGATGTCGCGTTCGCTAGAGCCATTGTTCCTTCGGGCGAACACGATGTGGAGCCCGTCCGGCGACCAATCCGGATCCTCGACCCTGGAGTCCGAGAGAAACGGGAAATCGGCTCGGGTCATCCCTGAATCCGGGGCATAGAGCTTGGTTATCCCTAAGACAGGCCCGAATATGTCGGCCGCGATGCCAAGGACCGAATCGGGATTTCCGTCGCCGGTGACATCCGGGCCCCAGCTGGGGCGCAAGTAGACGTTCGAGAATAGTGGTCCGAATTCGTTGTTCAGCGAATCGGTAGTAAATACAGTCGGGATTGGACGCGTTGAGAAGTTGGCGGCGTCGCGCCACCAGATTTTAGGGAAGATAACGCTCGTCGAGTCTGAAACATAGGCGAGCCGAGTTCCCTGCCGCGCGAAGCGCGGGCTCCCCACGATAGTCTGCTGCACATTGGGTCTGGTCACCAGGCGAGCGTCCGCGGC
>JANLXD010000365.1:0-8973 GCA_031364935.1 Candidatus Eiseniibacteriota bacterium | reverse complement strand
CAACGAGCCGATGCCATCCCCGTCCGGGTCCGATGCCGAGACGCTCACGGTGATCAGCATGCTCTCGTCCCCGGAGGCGCTGGCCGGAGCCGTCACTGCCGGCGCCCGATCCACGTTGGTCACGGTGATGACGGTGCTCGCGGAGCCGCTGGATCCATTGGAGGCGGTGAAAGTCACCGCATAGCTCCCGGCCTGCGCGAAGCTCGGCGTCCAGCTCAGCGTGCCGCTCGTCTTGCCGGGACCGGCCGTGAAGGACGCGCCGGCGGGCACGCCGCTCGCGGTGAGTGCCGTGAGGGCCTGTCCGTCCGGATCGGATGCGGTGACGTTCACATTAACCGCGTTTCCCTCCGCGACGGTGGCGGTCGCAGGCGCCGTGACCACGGGGGCGCGATCCGCGTCGCTCACGGTGATCGAAGTGCTGGCCGAGCCGCTCAGCGTGTTCGCGGCCGTAAAGGACACAGTGTAGGAGCCCGCCTGTGTGAAGGAGGGCGTCCAGCTCAGCGTGCCGCCCGTGTTCCCGGCCCCCGCAGTGAAGACGGCGCCTGCAGGAAGGCCGGCGGCGGTCAGCGACGATATCGCGTCCGCGTCGGGGTCGGAGGCCGTTACGGCCAGCGTGAAGGCGGTTCCTTCCGTCGCGGAGGCGGTCGGGGGCGCAGTGACCGCGGGCGCCTGATCGGAGGAGAGATTCCGGATCGAGATGTTGTCGGTGACGAAGACTTCGCTGTTCACCAATGGGAAGTCGACCACGTTGAAGTCCAGCGTGGAGCCCGACGCGACGGCCACATAATCCATCGTCACCATCTGCCACGTCGGCGATAGGGTCACGCCGGTCGAATAGAACCCGCCCACCTTGGTGCTACCGGAGTACTCGCGCACCTGGAGCTTGGCGGCGCCGGTGTGGCTGGCCGACCGGACCCATGCTGTGGACCGGTAGCGAGTCCCGACCGCGGGAACGGTGAGCACCCAGTTCGGGCTGTCGTTGTTGCCGAAGCTGACCGTGCTGGCCGGGCCAGTGATCTGGCAGCCCCAGGACCCGTCGAAGCCGCCCGCGACTCGAAGGAGAGTCCCGCCCGAATAGGAGATCCAATTGTTGAGGTTCGACTCGAAGGAGGGATTACCGACGAGATTCGGCTGGCTCCCGACCGCGGCGACAATCACCGACGCCGTCCGGGAGCTCGTGGATCCGTTGTTGTCGGCGACCGTGACAGCGACCGTCCAGGTGCCGGCCGCCGTATAGGTATGCGTCGCGATGGACGAGGCGGCGGGTTCGACGACGGCGCCGTCGCCGAAGTCGAACGTGTAGCTCGCGATCGTGCCGTCCGGGTCCGAGGAGCCCGAAGCGTCCGCGGTCACCGGGAGTGGAGCGTTCCCCGTTAGCGGGGCGACGCTGAGCGAGGCCACCGGGTTCTGGTTCGCGGACTGGACGTGGATGGTGGTGGACGCGGAGCCGCTCAGGGAGTTCAACGCAGTGAAGGTGACCGTGAAGTCACCGAGCTGCGCCGCGGTCGGAGTCCAGGTGAGGGTTCCCGAGGTGTTCCCCGCACCCGCCGTGAAGATCGCCCCCGGTGGAACGCCTGACGCCATGAGGGAGGCGATGGACTCCCCGTCCGGGTCGGTCGCGGTCACGTTGAGCGCCAGCGCGAGCCCAACCTTGGCGCTGGCCGTGGGGGGCGCGGTGACGACCGGCGCACGGTCCATGTTGTTCACCGTGATCATCGTGGTCGCGGAGCCGCTCAGCGCGTTCGAGGCCGTGAAGGTCACCGGGTACGAGCCGGCCTGAGCGAACCCCGGAGTCCAGCTCAGGGTGCCGCTCGTGTTCCCGGCTCCGGCGCTGAACGCCGCCCCGGCCGGGAGGCCGGTGGCGCCCAACGAAGTGATGGGGTCACCCTCGGGATCCATCGCGGTTACGTTCACCGTCAGGGCTTGGTTCTCGTTTACCGAGGCCGTGGCCGGGGCCGTCACCACCGGGCGCTGGTCGGGCGGATTCACCGTGATGGTAGTGCTCGCGGATCCGGAGAGCGTGTTCGCCGCTGTGAAGGTGACGACGTGCGCGCCGACGTCCGTGGTCGCGGGCGTCCAGGCGAACGTGCCGGCCGTATACCCCGCGTTGGACGTGAAGGCCGCTCCGGGCGGCAGCCCGGCCGGCTCGAGCGAGGTGAGGGCCTGCCCATCGGGATCGGTCGCGGTCACGTTGAACGTGAGGTTACCCAGGGCGCGCACGCTGACGGCGGCGGGAGTAGTCACCACCGGCGCGCGGTCTTCCGCGCTGACCGTAATCGTCGTCACGGCGGACCCGACCAGCGCGTTCGCGGCCGTGAAGGTGACCGCGTATGTGCCCGCGGCCGCGCCGGCCGGCGTCCAGGAAAACGTGCCGCTGGAGTTCGCGGCGTCGACGGTGAAGGACGCGCCCGCCGGAACGCCGCTCGCGGTGAGCGAGGTGAGGGCCTGCCCGTCCGGGTCCAGGGCCGTCAGGTAGAAGACGAGCAGGTTGCCGGCGAGAATGACCCGGCTGGCGGGAGCGGTCACGATCGGGGCGCGATCCACGTTGCTCACGTTGAGCGTCGTGGAGACGGAGCCCGTCAACGCGTTGGTCGCGGTGAACGTCACGACGTAGGAGCCCGATTGGGTGAAGGTCGGGGTCCAGCTCAGGGTGCCGGCCGTGTTGCCGGCGCCGGAGCTGAAAGTGGCCCCGGAAGGCAGCGGAGCCGCGGTCAGGGAAGTGATCGGCTCGGCGTCGGGGTCGGAGGCCGACACGTTGACGGTCATCGGCTGATTCTCGTTCCCCGAGACCGTGGCCGGAGCCGTGACGAGCGGAGTGCGGTCGACGTTGTTGACCGTGATCGCCGTGCTCGCGCTGCCGGAGAGCGCGTTCGAGGCGGTGAAGGTCACCGTATAGGAGCCGGACTGGCTGAAGCTGGGGGTCCAGCTCAGCGTTCCGCTGGTCTGCGCCGCGTTCCTGGTGAAGCCCGCGCCGGTCGGAAGTGGAGCCGCCGTCAAGGTGGCCATCCCGTCCCCGTCCGGGTCCGCTGCGGTCACGTTCACCGTGATCAGGGTGTTCTCGTTGCCGGACGCCGACGCCGGAGCGGTCACGACGGGGGTCCGGTCCACGTTGGTCACGGTGATCGCGGTGCTCGCCGTTCCCACGAGGGCGTTCGTGGCCGTGAAGGTCACCGAATAGGAGCCCGCCTGCGTGAAGCTGGGGGTCCAGGTCATGGTGCCGCTCGTGTTCCCCGCCCCGACCGCGAATGCGGCTCCCGTCGGGAGATTCGTCGCCGTGAGTGAAGTGATCGGATCGCCGTCCGGATCCAGCGCGGTCACGTTCAGGGTGAGGAGCGCGTTCTCGTTCACCGACGCCGTGGTTGGCGCCGTGACCAGCGGGGGCCCGTTCGAGCCTCCCTGGAATTCCAGGGCGCCGCGGTCGGCGTAGAGCACCGGGCCGGCGCCGGCATTGGCAGTGCCGGGATTGTCGAAACGAGGGCGCCCTTCGGCGTCGGTCGCAGGCCAGTTCGGCACGCCCGAGTTCGCGTCGTCGATCGCCGGCGAGTTGATGCGGAGATGAAAGTCCGCGCCCGCTGGATTGACGAAGAGCGGATCCTGCTGCTTCGTATTCGTGTCCTGCCCGCTCACCGCGCTGTACGCCGCCACCGAGGAATAGAGAGTCGCGATGTACTTCACCGGCTGCTGGCTCGTGGAATTCCAGAAGATGTTGTAGTCGGAGACGAACCCCACCGAGGACGTCTGGTCCACCCAGAGGTCGAACTCGTTGGTCGTCAGACCGTTGTCGATCGCGATGCAGTTGTGAAGGCGGGTCCCCGACGACGCCCCCTCGATCGAGAAGCCGTCCTTGTAGTTCCCGTACGCCACGTTGCCGACGTCGATGGTGTTCTGCGAGTCCAGATGGTCGTAGCCGTGGTCCCCGTTGCTCCACGAGATGTTCTGGATGGAGATGTTGTTGTGGGAGAACGACCCCAGGTGGAGCCCGGTGTCCTGGTTGTGGTGCAGCCGGTTCCGCTGGTAGAGATTCCCCGTGGAGCGGTTCGAATAGATCCCGTTCGCCGCGCGTCCCGCCGGATCCACGCTTCGATACGACTCATTGTCCTGGATGGTGCAGCCGGTGGAGCTGGCGGTGAGGGCGATGCCGTGGTCCTGGCTGTCGCCGACCACGTTTCGCTCGACCAGCACGTTCGAGCAGGCGTTCACCGCGATCCCGTAGCGGTACGCGAACTCGATGAAATTGTCGCGGACGACGCAGTTGTTCGACGCGCTCTTCAGGTAGATCGAGCGGTTCTCCGTGTGGAGGATGTGGAATCCCTCGACGTTCACGTAAGGATGCGCCTCGATGCGGAAACCCTGCTGGCGCTTCCCCACGAAGGTTGCCCTGGTACCCGGGTTGGCGCCGCCGAGATTCACGTAGAGGCCGGCCCCCGACACGTAGGTGAAGCTGTTGACCGGAAGAGACGCGGGAGCGGCCGTGGAGGGGGTGAGCCGGGCCCCATCGACGAATACCTGGAACGGGCTCCACGTGACGCTCGAGGCGACGTAAACGTTGCCGGTGGATACCGCCCACTGGGAAGACGTGCTGTAGCCGTCGGCGCCGTCGACGATCACGCCGGGGGCGAAGGCCCGAATGATGAACGGGTTCCCGGCCGCGCCCGAGAAGCCGACGGTGACCTCTTCGGTATAGGTGCCGGGCTTGACCAGGATCAGGATTCCGGCGCCGCCACGGGCGGTGGCCGCCGCGCTGATCGTGCGGTACGGCTGGGCAGCCGTGCCCGGGTTCGAGTCGGAGGCCGACGGATGGTTCCGATCCACGTAGTACGTGCCGGCTGCCACGGCTGGAAGAGGCAGGAGAAGTGCCAAGAGGGCCGTGACGGCAGCGCGAAACGTCATGAGCGAAATCCCCCTCAATTCTTGAGGTTCCCAAGCGGCCGAAGCCGAACCACCGGCCGCGTGACATCGTGCTGCTCCAGACAGCCCATCAACCGCTCCATCGGACCCGCGGTGCGCATCGGGACCACTTGCTGCCTCACGATTCGGGCATTCCGTCCCCGCGTCATGCGGAAGCGGTGCACGCTTCCCTCTCCCGTCGCGGGAAGCTCATCCCGCTCCCGGTATCCGTCGATCAGGTGGCCGCCGCCGTGGTCGTACGAGTGGATGTGGCCGCCGCGGCCGTTCCCGCCGATCCCCAGGTAGGAGGGGACGTCGTGGGTCCCGGCGACGATGGTCGGCCCGCCCGGCGCCAGACGGCATGCGTTGTGGCGCGCCACCCACGCGGCTCCTCCGGCCCGCGTCTCTTCCGTCACCCCATTGTGCGAGATGTCGCAGAACACCTCGACCGCCGTGGCGGGCGAGACCGTCTCGCGCAGGGCGTCGCGGATGGCCGCCATCGTGGCCAGCCGGTAGCCGTAGCCGAAATTGATCGCCATCGCGAAGGCCTGCCGGAGCAGGATCCCCTCCTCCGAGTCGACAGGGAGGGGCGTCCATCCGTTGCGGCGGAAATAAGTGGCCCACTTGGCGGACGCGCGGCCACGCCCGAGCCGCTGCAGGTAATGGAAGAACAGCTTCGAGGCGAAGAAGAGCGGCCGCCGCGAAGCCTGGAGCTTTTCGCGCTCCGCGTAATGATTGAGCAGCGTGCCCCCGAACGGCCCGGGACCCAGGTGGTACATCACCACGACCTGGCCGCGGCGGAAGCCCCATCGGGCCGCCACCGACTCGTCGATCAGCTCGTCGACCACCTGAATCTCGAGGAAATGGTTGCCGCCGAAGTTGAGCCCCATCTCCGAGCGGCTGAAACGAGTCGCGAGGAGCGGGAGCGGCACGACTTCCGCGAGCGGCGTTCCGGACGCGGGCATGGCCATGCGACCGCGGTCCTCCATGCGATCGAGCACGCCGGGCTCGAGCCGGTAGCGGGAAAGAAGGGCGCGCGCGCCTTCCGCGAGCACCCCCCTGAGCTCGGCCGGCCCGATGCTGTAGCGGTTCGTCTCGAAAAAGTTGGAGGCTGAATGTGAATTCACGCGGGTGAAAAAGGCAGCCATCCGCTCGGGCGTCATGTCGGCCGCGTCGAGATCGGTCTGGACGACCCCCATGCCGTCGTTCACCGCCACCGACGTGAACTCCGGCACGATGTGGCCGCGAGTCTCGATGGCGATGCTGGACGGCACTTCCATGTGCTCCTTCCAGTGCACGTCGGGAAGGGCAATCACGGAATCGACGTAGGGCATGGACGCGAGGCGCTCCAGCGTCCGTTGGATCCGGATCGGCGGGGCCTCCCCCAGCGATACGTGGACCAGCTTGCCGGAGGCGCCGGTTCCGGAGCGGACGATCGACAGGGCGGCCCCCGAGGCGGTCCGCGGCTGGACGCGATCCAGTGTTTCCGGCGGAATCATGTGCGTTTGGCCGCGCGGATCAGGCGCGCGGATCCCGGGAGCTTGAAGGAGACGTAGATGCCGCGGACCGCCCGCAGCTCGTCGAGCGAAAGCGCCCCGAACACCACCAGCATCGCCGCGTAGACGGCCGCACCCACCAGCATGACCACGACGAGGTTCGCTCCCCGGAGCGCCTGAACGGCAACGCCCATGACCAGCGCGGCCGCGAGCGGACGCGCCAGCTCGCGTAGCCAGTCCCGGAGCGGGAGATACCGCGCGAGCGCGCGGGCGCAGACGACGAGCACGGCCAGCTCCCCGACGACCAGCGCGGCGCACGCGCCCGCGGCCTTGAAGCGCGCGATGAGGAGCGCGCTGGCGGCGAGGTTCACCGCGAGGCCCACTAGGATCGCCTTGAAGTAGGTCCCCTGGGCGTCGAGGGCCGTGAGGACGTAACGGGCCATCAGATTCAGGAACACGAAGACGAGACCGGCGCTGATCACCTGGAGCGCGGTGCCGGCCTGGCGGAAGTCCGCGCCCGGGAGCAGCAGGGGTACCACGCGACCCGCCAGCAGGAAGAGGCCCACCGCGAGCGGCAGCGCCGAAAGGAACTGGAACTTCACGGCGCGCCGGAGCACCGGCCTCACGGCCGACGGACCGAGCAGCGCGAGGCGCGAGAGCGACGGGAAGGCGGAGACGTTAAAGGCCGAGGATATGAAGCCGAGCGGCTGCGCGAGCATGTAGCCCACGTTGAAGTACGCCACGTCGGCGTCGGTCGCCATGCCCTTGAGCAGCAGCACGCCCACCCGGCCGTACAGCACGACCGCGAACATCGCGAGTCCGAACGGCAGCCCCTGGGCGATCAGCCTCTTCAGGCGCGCCGCGTCCGGGATGAAGATGGGCCGGCCGTACCGCCGAACCGAGATCCAGACCCCGATGAACGTGCGAAGCAGGAACGACGCGGTCGTCGTCATCAGGAACCAGAGGAGCGGGGCGTGGAACGCGGCGCAGAGCGCGATCCCCGCGAACCGCACGACCTGGCTCACGAGCAGGAGCATGGCTTCGGAATCCTGCCGGTCGTGGGCGCGGAGGATCCAGACGCCGACGTCCTGGCCGAAGTCCACGAGCGCCGTCGCGGTGATCAGCACCACCAGGAGCGCCGTGGCCGGATCGAAAAAAAACGGAGCCGTGGCTCCCACCGCGAGCAGCAGGAATCCGGAAACCACACCCTTCACGAAAAGAGCGTCGCCCATGGTGCGGGCGCCGGCCGCGGGGTCGCGCGCGATCTCGCGGGTGACGATGACGCCCACGCCCAGGTCGCTCAGGCTGGCGATCAGGGGGACCAGGGCGTAGTAGAAGACGTATTCCCCATAGCCGGCGGCCGAAAGGGTGTTCCCCAGCACGGCCATGGCGGCCACGTTGATCGCGGCGCTCAGCACCTGCCCCGCGAGCCGGTAGGAGAAGCTCCGCCCGATCGTGGTGGCCATGGACCGGCCGTCCGTGGCGGCGACTTCCCCGTCCGCGAGCCTGAGGCTCATGCGATCGCGTTCCTTCATAGAGCGGCCGCCGCGGCGCTTTGGGGGGCGAGCGCGCGAACGCGCTCCGCCGGTCGCCGCGCCTGGTCCCGCGGCCGGAGCACCATGCCGTCCAGGGCGCAGACCAGGGCCAGGAACAGCCACACGTGCCGGAAGTGGAGGGTCTCCAGCGTGAAGGAGTGCGTCAGGGAGGCCGCCAACGCTCCCATGGCCGCGGCCGCGAGCGCACCCCCGGAGTCCAGCCCCTGCTGAAGCCGTCCGCGCCACCAGGTCCTCACCTTGCCGAAGGCCTGAAGCTTCAAGGCGAGCAGCGCGAGCAAGGCCAAGGGCCCGCGCTCGACGAGATAGCCGAGGTAGTCGTTGTGCGCCTCCTTCGAGAGGAACGAATTCGGGCGCTCGCGCTCTTCGATCGTGAGCTCGAGCTGCCGGCTGTTCCCCGGGCCGATGCCGAGCGGCTGCTCGGCGTAGCGGCGCAGGAGGGCGGTCCAGATGTGGAAGCGTCCCTCGGAGCTGTGGCCGGCCCGGCCGAGCACGCTCTCACTGGTCAGCCGCTCGATCTGTGCCTGGCCGACGCCGTAGCCCTGCACGAGCCACACGCCCGCCAGCGCCAGGCTTCCGACGATCAGCGAGCGCCCGAGGAGCGCGGCCGGCGAGAGACGCAGCGTCCACATGCGGGCCACCGTCCAGACGGCCAGCCCTACCGCGAGCGAGGTGATGGCGCCGTTCGACTTGCTCGCGAGGATCGCGGTGATCAGAAGAAGCCCCGAGCCCCACCTCAGGATTCGGCCCGCTTCCTCGCCCAGGCTGAGGACCAGGAAGAAGCTGAGGACTAGGTAGTCGGCGAACATGTTCGGGTCGTAGAACGTCCCGGTGGCGCGCAGGCCCTTGGGACCCATGAGCCCTCCGAGCGACTGATGCCCCTGGGTCAGCACCACGGCCAGGCCGTAGAGGGCCACGGCGTTCGCCACCCAGATCCAGGCGATGCGGAACGACGTCGCGTCGCGCTGGTCGCGGAGCAGATTCACTAGAACGAGGAACCACGCGAACAGGTACGCGTCCTGGAGCAGCGTGAGGGC
>JANLXD010000327.1:0-9686 GCA_031364935.1 Candidatus Eiseniibacteriota bacterium | reverse complement strand
CTCTTGTAGACCGAGCCCGACCAATTGGAGCGAGGCGTGCCCGTGTACACGGTCGCGTAGAGCGTCTGGGGCGTGCCGGGGTCGATCGCCAGGTCCCAGACGTTCCCGATGGCGCTTCCGATACGGGCCCACGTCGCGCCGCCGTCGGTGCTCTTCCACGCGGAGGGAAGGGCGTTGGTGATGAACAGGTCGGTGCCCGATACCAGATAGAGGACGCTCGGAATGGTCGGATGCACGACAAGCTTGGTGATGCGCAATCCACTGGGGAGATTGGTCGCCACGTTCGTCCACGTGAGGCCGCGGTCCGCGCTCCGGTAGAGGCCGCTCTGCGTGGAGGCGTACCCGGGGTGGTAAGGGGCGTAAACGGTCGAGGGGCTGGATGGGGCGGCGGCGACCGCGGCGATGTAGTCCCCGGGCGAGACCAACCGGAAGGACGCGCCGCCGTCGCCGCTCCGGAACACCCCATGCTCGGTGCCGAGGTACATGACGCTGGAATTCTGCGGATCGAATCCGACTGCGCTCACGTGCGCCGCGTCCATCCCGCGGTTCGGGCCGATGGCATCCCACGAACGGCCGCGGTCGAGACTGCGATAGGCGCCGCCGAGGTCCGAGCCGCAGAGGATCACCCCGGTGGGGCCGGCTCCGATCGAGGTGAATGCGCCGCCCGCGCCGGGATTCGCCGCCACCCACGGCCCCGCCGCCGCGCGAAGGGGCGACGTCACGAGGGCAGCCACCACGAGGGCGGAGCGAAGTGCGCGGCATCCCCGGCTCATGAAGCTACCTGAGGTTCCGTACCGGCGCCGGGGGCGTCGCGTCCGAGATGCCGGTCTGCCGCGCCTGGCCGGAGTTGGGATCGACCATGAGCGACGACTCGTCCACGCCCTCGAACTGGTTGGCGGGCACGCTGCGCAGCTCGGACATGAGAGAGCTGCTCCAGCCCGGATCGTACGTCCCGCCCAGGCACCAGTCGCTGCCGATGTCGGCGAGGAACATCCCGTAGCGCTGGAGGGCGCGCAGGATAACCTGGGCCTGCGCGCTGAAGCCCGAGATGTTGTAACCCGCTTTCAGGCGGAACCGCGCGCCCATAGGCGGCAGGTTGGGATCGGGGAAGATGCCGGTGTAGGACGCTTCGAAACGCGCCGGCCAGAGGTGGCTCCCGACGACGGGATTGGTGAGCTGCGCGGTGAAGCGGAAGGCGTGCCGGATCTCGCCCGCCTGCACTTCGTCCAGACGCACCAGGCCGGGGAAGATAGGGAGGCCCGCGTCGTCGGCGGACGTCCATCCATCCTGCCTCAGGGCGTTCGTGTCGAGATCGAAGATGGCTCCCTCCCCGGCGGCCGGGTTCCCTCCGTTCCATCTCGCGTCGAACAGCTCATAGAGCCTGCAGTCGTCTCGGTCGATCATGAACGCGTGGTAGTCGCCGGTGCCCTGCTCGATCGGCGTCGTGGACGTGAACGGATAGGGGCCGACATCGCTCTGGGCCGGGCGGTCAAAGCGGATCGACACTTTCGGCGTGGTGGCCGTCGTGATGGCGAACGGCATCCCCCAGGTCGGAGGACCGAACGCCAAGTCCAGCATCTTCGCCGACCCGATGCTGCTCACCCAGGCGGCGCTCTTCGCGTGGACCGGCATGGCCGAGATATCGGCATTCCAGATGTTGTCCGCGGGGAAGCACGTGCAGGTGGTCCCGGGAACCGGCGCGGCGTTCGCGCCGCCGAGGACACCGCCGGCCAGGACAAGCCCGACCAGGAAGCCAGCGTGGGAAGGTCGCATCAGCGGGCGAGCAGGTTTCTCACGGCGGCCGGCGCCGCCGTGTCCGCGAGCGGCTGAGTGCCAATGACGAACGAATCCATGACGGTTCCCTGGACGCACGTGATGTCGTCGGTCCCGGCGTCGGCGGGGCCGCAGCTGACCGTCCCCTGGATCGACGAGGCCTCGAAGCGGAGCTTCACCGTCCCATGATGCATGGCCCGGAACGCCGACCAGGACGGCCCGGGGCAGGTCTGCCAGGCGCAGCCGCTGCTGGCCCGGTACATGTCCGACCCGCCCGTACCCACCGTCAGGTGGACCACGCCGCGCTGGGGAAGGCTGCGCTCGTAGTTGTGGCTGTGCGCGTTGATGTTGAGGACGTACTTGTTGTACGTGGCTCCCAGATTGTCCAGGATCGCCGCCAGGTCGCTCTCGCCCGGATGGATTCCCGACGAGGAGTACGCGGGCTGGTGCCCGACGGTCACGATGAACGTGATCGCCGGGTTGCTCTGCGCCTGGGCCATGATGGGCCGCACTCGGGTATCCCAATCGGGCCAGGCGGCGCTTCCGTAGTACTCCGGATAGGTGATGAAGCGCACGTTGCCGTAGTCCCACCACCACCAGTCCTCGCCGCAGCAGCCCGGAGCCGGCGCGCCCGGCGTGGCCTGCGGGTTCGGAAGGTCGAACCGGCCCTTGTAGTTCCGCATGTCATCCGCGCTGGTATCGAATTCGTGATTGCCCCACGCCGGCATGTACGCGGCGTCCAGCGACCATTTCATGACGTCATTGAAGTGGTTGTCCACCGCCTGCTGCCCGACGGAGTTCCCATAGGTGAGGTCCCCGACGCAGAGCACGAAGTCGGGCCGATCTGCGGCGATCGCGCTCTGGACCCATCCCACGCGCCACCAGCTCGCGCTGTCGCCGATGTCCCCCTGCGCATAGACGGTGAACCCGGACGACCCCGGTGCGAGCGGTGTCCGGAACGTGTGGTCGGGGCCGGTGCCGATGGAATAGTGATAGACGGTGCTCGCCAGGAGTCCCGTGATCTGCGCCTCCTTGAATGGCCCGGAGGAGGAGAAGGGAAGCGGGCTCGGGGTCACGGCGGTGACGGTTTGGCCGTAGGCCGACGTCAGTCCGTAGCGCACGGTGGTCTCCGCGCCGCGCCAGTCGAACGACACCGAGGTCGGCCCGGTGAACGTCCAATGGATCTCGTCGGCCGCCCAGGCGGCGCCGGTGGGGCAGAGCGCCGCCGCCGTCACCAAGGCAGCCAGGAGCCGCATGTTTTTCCCGGCGATCACGTCAGTTCCTGACTTGAAGATTCGTGACCGGGGCAGGTGGGATCGTGTCCGTCGGAGGCGGGCCGCCCGGCGCCGCGATCGTCCAGGTGTCGATGACCGCACCCTGGGTGCACGTATCGGTGGAGCCCGATCCCGCAGGGCCGCACACGACGTACCCGTCG
This sequence comes from Candidatus Eiseniibacteriota bacterium, assembly GCA_031364935.1. Classification (GTDB taxonomy): domain Bacteria; phylum Eisenbacteria; class RBG-16-71-46; order SZUA-252; family SZUA-252; genus DASQJL01. The sequence goes on along the minus strand of JANLXD010000327.1, from coordinate 6,478 downwards.
ATCCGGTCGGCGGCGAAATACATCCGGATGTGCTGCAGATGATTGGTCCGATAGGCCGACCAGCTCGGCTGCGTCGTGGCGATGCCGCCCAGCGACGAGCCGCCTCCCGGGCCGATGATGTGAAGAATCCCGTCGGTCATGGCCGGATAGCTGCGCTCGTAATGGTGCGAGTGGGCACCGATGTTCATCACGTATTTGGCGTACTTCACATGAAGGTCTCTCATGTACCCGGCCAGGGTGGCGTCGCCGCCGTGATCCGCGCCGGAAGACCATGGGGGCCGGTGCCCGTAGGTGATGACGAACTGGATCGCGGGGTCGCTCTGCGCCGCGGCCATGATCGGATCCGCTTTCGTCTTCCAGTCGGACCACGCGCCGCTGAACGGCTCCGGATAGCTGATGAAGCGCGCGTTCCCGTAGTCGAACCAGTACCACTCCTCGCCGGGTCCGCCGGTCGTGGGGGCGTTCGGGCAGTCCTGCGAATTGGGAAAGTCAAACCGCCCTTCGTAATTCTGCCGGTCATCGAGAGACGAGCCGTCTTCGTGGTTGCCCCACGCCGGCATGTAGGCGATGTCCTGGGACCACGGCATGACGTCGTTGAAATGGGTATCCACGACCGTGGGGCCGCTCTGATCGCCGTAGGTCAAATCCCCGGGCGCCAGAATCAGGCGCGGACGGTCGTCGCTCGCGATGGCCGGGGAGTCGAGTGGGATCATGCCCTGCACGGTGGTCACGTTAGTCCAGTCGTCGGAGCTGCCTATGTCCGCTTCCTCCCCGATCCAGAACCCGGAACTGCCGCGGGGGGGGGGCGTCCGGAAAGTGTGCTCCGCATTGGTGCCGATCCGGTAGTAATAGAGGGTGTTCTGCGCAAGGCCGGTGACCCGGGCCTCCCAGAACGGCCCGGGCGACGAGTCCGGAACGGGACTCGGCGTCACGGCGGTGACGGTGCCCGTGTAGACGCCGGGCGAGGTCCCATAGCGGATCGTGTTCTCGGCGCTGGTGCCTCTCCAGTCGAACGTCACCGAGGTTTGCCCGGTGATCGTCCAATGGATTTCATCGGCCGCCAAGGCCGGCCGCGCGAAGCAAAGCGCGGCCAAAAGAATGCCGAACGCAAAACCAAGGTGGCGGAAAAGCGAGAAAAACCGTGCATCGGCCACGCGGCAGCCGTGGCGATGTGCAATGAACGCTGGCTGGATCGCGATCACGGAAACCCCCGTTGCGCTAGGGAACCCAACGTGCACCAATGCGGAGGCCGGTGGGGATCTCCAGTTCCTTGTCTTCAGACTCCCCCGAACACCCGCAAACTTAGCATGAAAGGTGCCGTGGCGACTCGAAGGGGGTCGACAGGCTTCCTCCGCCTCCCCACTGGGGCCAACTTGGCTGATTCGAGCCGTACCGAGCCGGACGCCCCAGAGCCGGTGACGGCCGAGTGGCGGCCCCGGGGCGATGCGCGCCCCAAACCGTACGGCCTGCGTCTCATCCGCCGCATCCGCCACAAAATCGGTGGTCCTTGACAGAGTTGGCCGCCGACCCATAACGTGGTGGGCAATGGCGACAGGCCACGCCGCCCTCATCCCGGTCGTTTCACTGCTCCTGTCGGCTCTTTCGGCAGGACCGGCGGCCGCACAGTTGGGGGACCAGCCGGCCGGACCGTCGATCCTGACGCTCCTCTCCAGTCCACCCGGCGCTTCCATCTCCATCAAAGGCCCCACGGAAGTATACGGGCAGACACCCATGGACCTGCCGTCGTCGGTCGTGGGGCGCTTCTCGATGCTGGCGCAGGGAGGCGGAGTGGCCCGCACCCAGGGTGTGTTCGAGTTCGGGACCCGCGGGGAGCGTCCGACCATGGTAGCCGAGGGCCCGGGAATGGGCCCCACGCTCTTCCTCCGCTCGCTCAGTTTTCCCGGTTTCCCCGACATCTCGGCCACGCGGACCTTTCGCGGGATCACCTTGACCTTGGCCGAGGTTGGCGCCTTGGGAATGGCGGGCGGAGCGCATGTGCGCTATCGGAACCATCTCAATGAGTCCGGAGCCGAGGAGGCGATCTTCGCGCGCGAGCAGCGCCGCATCCGGAACTCGTGGCTCGCGTACGGCGGCGCGGTGTGGGCGGCGAGCGCGATCGACTACTGGATGCTCCCGCGATTCACGGTGTACGAGGCCACGCCCAACCGGCTCTCGCTCGGAATCCCGACGCTCAGCCGCGCGAAGGTCGTTCTCCGCTCGCTCATCGTTCCCGGCGCGGGGCAGGAATTTGCGAACCACGGCGGCCGGGGCGCACTGTGGATGGCGGGCGTGGTCGCGGCCGGCGCGGGATACACGGCCTCCCACCAGGCCCTCGTGCACAAGCGCGCCCTTCTCGAGCTGAACCGTCTTCGCTACGACGGCGCGTCCGATCCCAACGAGCAGCTCCGCTTCCTGCGCGAGATCGGGATCCTCCATCAGGACATCCGCACTGCCGAGGACGTTCGCCGAGGATTCGGCTATGCGACGCTCGCGATCCACGCGGCGAACGTGATCGACGCGATGATGCTCCCGCTCGGTCCGCCCGCGGTGCGCACGTCGCGCCGCGTCTCGGCCGTCGTCACCCCCTTCGGTCCTCAGGTCGCGATCCACCTCACGTACTAGGGCACCGTCTCCTAGGTAGCCCGCCCTCGAAACCTCCGCGGTCGTGCCGAACCGCGAGCGCCCGCTTGCGGAATGCACCCTGGCGCGTCCTTGCGTTTCGCATGCTTCGCGCCGCCGCCCATGCGGGACAACGTCTTCCGAGGCGCTACGCGGCTCCCGTCACGCACACTTCCCCTGGCATGGTCTCTGCAAAACTTCCGTACGTCCAATCGACATCCCTTTTTTTCGGCAAGAGAATCACGGCTCGAACGCGGGACGATTCGGACGGGGGCCAGACTCAGTCTCACCTGATCGGGGGAAAACCTCATGTCCAGGCCGCCAACGGCGCTTTCGGCCGCCTCGCGCACCATTCGTGTATTCGTCCTCACGCTCGGGATTTTCCTGGTCGGCATTGCGTGCGTCTGGGTGCGCCCCGTGAACGCGGGCATCGCGGTCGGCGCGTCCTCGGCCGATTTCCTCTCTTTCGAGATCGGCGGCAAGAGCGCGGGCATGGCGGGCGCGCAGACGGGTATCGCGTCCGGCGTCACCGCCCAGTTCTGGAATCCGGCGGCCCTCGCGACGCTCAACCAGTCCCAGGTCGGCGCGATGCACGCGAACTGGCTCCAGGATCTCAGCTACGAATGGCTCGGCATCGCCAAGCCGATGGGAAGCCTCGGCGTCGGCTCGCTCAGCGTGGCCTACTTCCACACGCCGGGAATCCAGGGCGTGGATGAGTTCGACAATCCGACGGGAGAGTTCAAGGTGTACGACGTGGCGCTGACGGCGGGCCTGGCCCGCGCGCTCACGTCCAACATCTCCATCGGCGCGAACGCGAAGGTGATTCGCCAGAGCCTCGGCACGGTGTCGGGGACCGCTCCGGCGGTCGACTTCGGAATCCGCAGCGTCATCGCGGGCACCACTCTCGGCGCCGCCGTCCAGAACCTCGGCCCCGAGATGTCCTTCGACGGCGCCGCGTACCCGATGCCGCGACAGATCCGGCTGGGCGCCGGGCACGCGTTTCTGAACGACCGCATCCAGCTCGCGGCCGACTACAACATCCCGCGCGACTACTACAAGGATCTGCGCGTCGGAACTGAAGTGCGCGCGCACCCGAACGTGTCGCTCCGGGTCGGCTATCGCCGCGAATTCGGCACGACGAACGATCCCGCGACCGGTCTCTCGTATGGCTTGGGTCTTCACTTCCATCAGCTCGAGCTGGACTACGCGCTCACGCCGAGCGACCAATTCGACGACGTGCACCGCCTCTCCTTTGGATACAGCTTCGGCACCAGCTCCGACGAGCGGAAGCCGGAGACGCCGAAACCGTCGCCGCCGTCGCCGCCCGCGCCCGCGCCGCCGCGCGTGATCGCTTCCGCGGCTCCGGTGAATCCGCCGGCTCCGGTCAAGCCCGCGCCGGCCGCATCGGCGCTGCCGCCGGCCGCATCGGCGCCCGCCATGGAAGCCCCGGCCCCGGCCAAGCCCGCCAAGCAGCGTCCCGCCGAGTTCGACGTCGTACTCCCGGGGTACTCGACCGAGTCGAGTGCGCAGGCCGAGATGAAGGCCCTCCAGCTGCTCGGATTCCGGGTCAAGGACGCGATCATCGAGCGCACGCCGCAGAACGGCTACCGGATCCGCCTCGCGCGGGTCCGCTCCCGAAACAACGCCGACGACATGGCCGCTTCGCTGGCCCGGATGTCGTTCCGGGCGGTTGTCGAGGTGGCACAGCGGTAGGGGAGTTGATCTTCACGGCCCCCCAGGCGTATCCTTATAGGTGATCGGTGGGGGGCCGGTCCGACGGGCACGACCGCGATCTGGGCCACGCCCCCCTCGGACTCCCGCCCGACAGCCACCATCGCGGCCGCGTTTGAGGGCTCACTCCGTGAGCATCATGATTCTTCCATCCGAAACCCCGCGGGGAGTCTCCGGCACCGCTCCCGCCGACGCCGCGTATTGGCGCCTGAAGCGCGCTCTCGACGTGCTCGCGTCCGCCGCGGGTCTCCTGGTTCTCCTCCCGGTCTTCCTTCTCGTCGCGATCGCGATCAAACTCGACAGCCGGGGACCGATCATCTACGCGCAGGAGCGGGTCGGCAAAAACCGCAGGCGCGGTCCGCGACGCGCGGGGGAAGGGCCGACGACCGCTACCCGCCCCGAGAAGGTCGACCGGCGCCGCTCGGACTGCTTTGGACAAACCTTCGAGATCTACAAGTTCCGAAGCATGGTGGTGGACGCCGAGAAGAACACGGGACCCGTGTGGGCCTCGCGGCGCGACTCCCGCGTCACGCGGGTGGGTAAGATCCTCCGGATCACCCGCCTCGACGAGACGCCCCAGCTCTGGAACGTCCTCAAGGGGGACATGAGCCTGGTGGGGCCGCGGCCGGAGCGTCCCAGCTTCGTGGTGTCGCTCGCGAGCACGCTTCCCGAGTACACCCAGCGCTGCGAGGCGCTCCCCGGCGTGACCGGCCTGGCGCAGGTGCGGTGGCGCTACGACACCTCCATCGAGACGGTGAACCGGAAGGTCCAGTACGACCTCTACTACATCCGCTACGGCCGCCTTCTGCTCGATATCAAGATCATGGTCGCGACGCTGCGCGTGATGGCGCGAGGCGACGGCGCGCTCTAACCGCCACCGCGCGCCTTGACCGTCTCCGGGCGCCCTGATAGCGTCCGGCCTCTGAAGACACCATCCCGTCCGACCCATCGCGCATCCGCCGAGCGGCTCTGGCGCCGCGCCGAGGAGATTCGTTCCCTCTGCGGACTCCCTCCGTTCACCGGGGAGGAGGCGGGCGCGCCTGAGAGCGCGGGTCCCGCTTCCCTCACCCCGCTCGTCGAGATTCTCCTGCGCGATCTCGAGACCAACTTCCGCCGCGAGCTCGCCACGCGCGTGCAGATGGAAGGGCTCGGGGAGCTGTTCTCCTGGGGCGAATCGGAGCCGGGGCGGACCTATCAGACCCTCGTCACCTACCTGGCCCGCGCGCTCGACGAGCCGCGCCTCTGGCTGGGGGTCGTGGACGGAACCCCGATCTCGTTCACGCTCTACCGCCCAGCGGACCCCTCTCTCGGCGAGCCTCATCCGGAGACGGTGCCGGCGCTCCGGCTTCCGCCGGAGTGGCTCCGTTGGGTGGCGCTCGGAGAGGGGGAGGAGGAGCTGTGGACCGGCCCCTCGGGATCGCGGAGCGGAGGACCGTGGCGTCCGATCGCGGTGCGCGGTGAGATCGCGGTCGATCGACTGACCGGGGCGACGCCCGCCTGCCCCGGGAGCCTGGGCGGCGGCGCCACGTGCCTCCTCTCGCGGCGGGAGCTGGAGGCGATGGCCGGCGGAGACCGCTCGTGCGGCCCCTGCCAGTTGAGGCACATCGTGGCGGTCGTCGGGATCGAAGGAGACGACGCCCGGGGCCGGCTCGCGCAGCTCGAGGCGATCGCGCCCTCGCTGGGACCCGTCCTCGTCAACCTCGGCCTCCGCGAGAATCTCACGCTGGAGGCGCGCTTCCGGAACGAGGTGATCGAGAACCTGCCCCTGGGCGTCGTGGCCGTGGACTTAGAACGGCGGGTGCTCGCGTGGAACCGCGGCGCCGAGGCGATCTTGGGCCTGGACCGCGATCGGGCCCGCGCGGCGCCGATCCCCCGAAATCCCCCAAGCTCGTGGCAGCACGCGCTGATCCTGAGCCTCGACGAGGGGGAGACGACCGTGCGCGCCGAGCACGAAGTGATCCGGCCCGACGGCACGAGGCTCCCCGTCGAGGTGAGCACGGCGCCGCTCCGGGACGTCGACGGGAGCGTCCGCGGGGCGGTGGCCACGCTCCTCGACGTCTCCAGTCTGAAGCACATGGAGGACCGCATTCGGCAGCTCGACCGCCTCGCGGCGCTGGGCCGCTTCGCC
>JANLXD010000324.1:0-4245 GCA_031364935.1 Candidatus Eiseniibacteriota bacterium | reverse complement strand
GCGCTCGCGTCGCCATCGAGGCGGACCGCTTCCTGTACACTATGGTTCGCCGCGTGGTCTCGAGCGTGATCCGCGCCGCGGAGAGCGGCGCCGGCGCCGCCGCCCTGCGTGCGGCGCTTCTCGCGAAGAACCGCCGCGCGGGCGCGCCGCCCGCTCCCGCGCACGGCCTCTATCTCATGCGGGTCCGCTATCCCGGGCTGGGATGGCTTCCGAAGGAGCGCATGCATGTCGTTGAGTGAAGCGGCGCCGCGGGTGCGCCGCGGCCGCTGGTCCATCTCGACCCTGGGGGCGGGCGTGCTGTTCGGCGCGCTCCTCCTCGCGGCCCTGGTCGTGGCGACACAGCGGCCGGCGCCGCGCGCCGAGGACCCGGCGGGCGGGCTCACGCTGAACGGCCGGCCGGGAGGGGACGAGGTCCGCACGGCCGCCGCCGCGCTCTCCGACTCGCTCCTGCCGCCTCCGCCGGCTCTCGACGCCTCGCGCCGCACCGCGATCGTCGCGGCCGCCGAGCGGGTGGGTCCGGCCGTCGTCACGCTGAGCGTGGTGCAGACCCGCGTGGTGCAGACCTCGCCCATTCCCTTCGGCGAGGACTTCTTCGAGCCCTTCTTCCGGGACATGATCCCGCAGTACCGCTACCGCGAACAGATGCCGAGCATGGGTTCGGGCTTCGTCATCTCCCCGAACGGGTACGTGCTGACCAACGAGCACGTGGTGCGCGGCGCCGAGAAGATCACGGCGATCCTGCCGGACGGGCGGCGATTCGAGGGCACGGTGAAGGGGAGCCATCCCCAGTACGACCTGGCGATCGTGAAGATCGAGGGAAAGAACCTTCCGACCGCGCGTCTCGGCTCCTCGAGTGACCTGATGGTCGGGGAGTGGGCGATCGCGATCGGGAACCCGTTCGGATTCCTCCTGAACGACACGCAGCCCACCGTGACCGCCGGCGTGATCAGCGCCACCCACCGGGACATCAAGTCGCAGGGACCGAACACCGGGATCTACAAGAACATGATCCAGACCGACGCCGCCATCAATCCGGGGAACTCGGGCGGCCCCCTCGTGAACGCCAAGGGCGACGTCATCGGCATCAACACGTTCATCTTCACGAAGAGCGGCGGCTCGGAGGGAATCGGGTTCGCGATCCCGATCGATGCGGCGAAGCGCGTGGTGGACGAGCTGATCCGCTACGGCAAGGTGCGGAACGTGTGGATCGGCGTCCGCACGTGGGAGCTCACCCCGTACGTGGTCGAGCGCCTCGGCACCAAGGACAAGAACGGCCTGTACGTCTCGGTGATCGAGCGGGGGAGCCCGGCGGACAAGGCTGGCGTCAAGGTGGGCGACATCATCCGCCGCGTGAACGGCACCACGATCCGCGACGTGGACGAGGCCTACCGCGCGCTCTTCGGCGCGAACGTCGGCGACACGATCTCGCTCACCGTCGAGCGGGACGGGAAGATGGTCACGATGAGCCTCGCGCTCACGGAGCTGCCCGAGTGATCGCGCGCTACAGCCGCCCCGGGATGGCCGCGTCGTTCGAGGATGCCGCGCGCTACCGGACGTGGCTCGACGTGGAGCTGGCGGTGACCCAGGCCATGGAGCGCCGCGGCGGGGTTCCCGCCGGGACGACCGCGCGGATCCAGGCGGCAGCCCGCATCGACCCCGAGCGGATCGACGAGTTGGAGGCCACGCTCCGCCACGACGTGATCGCCTTCCTGACCCAATTGAACGAGACGATCGGATCGGACGGCCGCCACATCCACGTCGGAATGACTTCGTCGGACCTCGTGGACACGGCGCTCGCGATCACGCTGACGCGCGCGGTGGATCTCCTCGCGCGGGAGGTCGAGTCCCTCCGCGGCGAAACGCGGCGCCTCGCGCTCAAGCACCGGGACACGGTCATGGTCGGCCGCACCCACGGGATCCACGCCGAGCCCATCACGTTCGGGCTCAAGGTGCTCGTCTGGTACGAGGAACTGGGGCGGGCCCAGGAGCGCCTCGTCCGGGCCCGCGCCGCGATCGCCGTCGGAAAACTGTCGGGCGCGGTCGGGACCCTGGCCCATCTTCCACCCGATCTGGAAGAGGAGGTGCTCCGGTCGCTGGGGCTTCTCCCCGAGCCGGCCGCGACGCAGGTCGTGCAGAGGGACCGCCACGCCGAGGTGCTCCAGACGGTGGCCCTGCTCGGCGCTTCGCTCGAGAAGATCGCGACCGAGATCCGCCATCTCCAGCGCACCGAAGTGCTCGAGGTGGAAGAGCCGTTCCACGAGGGGCAGAAGGGCTCCTCGGCGATGCCGCACAAGCGAAACCCGGTCAACAGCGAGCGTGTGGCCGGGCTCTCGCGGCTCCTCCGGGCGAACGCCCACGCGGCGCTGGAGAACGTGACCCTCTGGCACGAGCGCGACATCAGCCACTCCAGCGTGGAGCGGGTCATCCTCCCCGACTCCTTTCTGCTCGCGGACTTCATGGCGAGCCAGGTGCGGGAGATCCTGGCGGGGCTCCACGTCTATCCCGAGCGCATGCGGCAGAACATGGAGCTGACGCGCGGGCTCGTCTACTCGCAGCGCGTGCTCCTCGCCCTGACAGCGGCGGGGTTCTCGCGCGAGGAGGCCTACGAGACGGTGCAGCGCCACGCGATGGACGCGTGGAAGGAGGCGCCGGATCTGAAGACGCGGCTCCTCGCCGATCCCGACGTGACGAAAGTCTTGAAGCGAGACGCGCTCGAGCGTCTCTTTGAGCCCGATTACTTCCTGCGTCACGTGAGTCAAATCTTCGATCGTGTATTGGGAGCGACAGTTGCAGCGTCTAGCTGACGACCAGACGGTGCCCTTTTCGGGGGCTTCGCCCGAGGCTCTCCAGTCGCTCCTCCATGCCGAAGGGTTCCGCCTCACGCCCGGCGAGGCCACGCGGATGCTCGAGCTTCTGGGGCGCGATCCCACCCGCGTCGAGGCGACCATCTTCGACGCGATGTGGAGTGAGCACTGCTCCTACAAGAGCAGCCGGCGCGTGCTCCAGGCGCACCTTCCGACGAAGAGCCCCGACGTCATTCTGGGACCGGGAGAGGACGCGGGCGTGGTCCGCTTTGGCACTCACCAGGGCGTGGAGTACGCGCTGGTGTTCGCCCACGAGAGCCACAACCATCCGTCCCAGGTAGTGCCCGTGGAAGGCGCGGCCACCGGCATCGGCGGCATCGTGCGCGACGTGAACTGCATGGGCGCCGAAGTGATCGGCGTGATGGACTCGCTCCGCTTCGGCGACCCGGAGGGGCCGCGCGCGGCGCAGGTCCGGGAGATCCTGCGCGGCGTGGTGGACGGCATCTGGCAGTACGCGAACGCGCTCGGCGTCCCGAACGTGGGGGGTGACGTGTTCTTCTCGCGTCGCTTCGACGACAACTGCCTCGTGAATGTGGTCGCGCTGGGCCTCGTGCGGGCCGACCGGGTGGTGCGAAGCCGCGTCCCCGAGGAGGCGGCGCGCGAGCCGTACGTGTTCCTCCTGGTCGGAAAGCCCACCGACGAGACCGGGTTCGGCGGCGCGTCATTCGCCTCCGCCGTCCTCGAGGAGAACGCCTCGGATCAGCGGGGCCACGTCCAGGTGCCGGACCCGTTCTTGAAGCGCGTCCTCTTCGAGGCGAACCGCGCGGCCGTGGCCTGGCTCTACGCGCAGGGCGTCCCGTTCGGCTTCAAGGACCTGGGCGCGGGCGGGATCGCCTGCGCGTCGAGCGAGCTGGCCGCGGCGGGCGGGTTCGGCATGGAGGTCGATCTCGACCAGGTGCCGACCGCGCCCGGCGACTATCCGCCCGAGGTCGTCGCCTGCTCCGAGACGCAGGAGCGCTTCGCGCTCGTGGTGCCGGAGCGGGTGGCGCCGGAGCTCCTGAAGATCTACAACGAGGACTACGCGCTGCCGCTGGTCTATCACGGCGCGCGCGCCGCGGTGGCCGGCCGCGTGCGGAGCGACGGCCGCTACCGCATCCTTCGTGGGGGGCAGCCCGTCTGCGACGCGCCCGTCGAGGTGATCACCGCGGGGATCGAGCACGACCGTCCGCGGCGCGAGCGCCCGGCGCGCCCGGCCGGGTCGCCGCTTCCGCCGGTGCGTGACCACGGCGCCTTCTTCCGCCGGATGATCGCCTCGCCCAACGTGGCGTCGCGCGAGCCGATCCTCCGCTACTACGACACCGAGGTGCAGGCGCGGGTGGTGATTCGCGCGGGTGAAGCAGATGCCTCGGTGCTCGCCCCGATTCCCGGCGCGCCGCTCGGC
>JANLXD010000287.1:0-1898 GCA_031364935.1 Candidatus Eiseniibacteriota bacterium | reverse complement strand
TCGAGGTTCATCTTCTGGTTGGGGCTCACCTTCCAGGTGACCTTGCTGGAGAAGTTGGTCGCGTTCGACTGCTTGTTGCCGATGCGGATGAAGTCGAGGAAGCGGTGCTCCTTGCGCTGGGACGTGTTCCGGAGGTACGTGTCGGTGTACGTCCCCTCGAAGGATACGTAGTAGTTGGTCTTCGGAAAGAGGAACGGCCCCCCGAAGCCCGCGCTCAGGCGCTCGAAGTCGTTGAACGATTTGTCCTGCTCCCCGTAGCGGTCCGTGAAGTACCGCACCTCGCCGCCGAACTTGTCGCCCCCCTCGCGCGTGGTGAGCGCGATGACGCCGGAGAGCGCGTTCCCGTACTGCGCGTCCATGCCGCCGAGCACCTGCTCACTGGAGGAGACGGCCAGGAGTCCCAGGTCGACGCCCTCGGCGCGGAGCGGATTTCGGCTGGGAATGCCGTTCACGATGGTGAGCACCTCGTCGTCGCGGCCTCCGCGGAAGTGGAGCGCGCCGCCCTGGCTGATGACGCCCGCCTTGAGCGCGATCGCGTCCTTGTAGCTGTCGACGGGGAGCGAATGAAGATCCTCGGAGGTGACGACCTGGCGTGTCGTGGAGCTCTGCTTGTTGATGGCGATCTTCTTGTCGCCCTTCACCTCGACCACGCCGATCTTGTACGCCTCGTCGACGAGCTGGAAGTTGGCGATCGCCGTCCGGTTGGCGTCGACGGTGACCGTCTGGACCGCCTTCTTCTTGCCGAACTGCATGGACTGGACTGGGTACGACCCGACGGGCACGTGAGGAATCGTGTACTTGCCTTCGAGGTTGGTGCTGGTGCCCAGACCCTGCTTCCCGAGGACCACGACTCCGGCGTTGGACACCGGGTTTCCGGCCTCGTCGACGACTTTCCCGGTGATCGTACCGGTGGCCTGGGCGAGCGACTGGGAGGGGAGAAGGGCCGGGGCCACGAAAAACAGAAGTGCCGCGAGCGCGGGCATGAGCGCACCGGCTCGGCGTCGGGAAATCATCTTGAGCATGGAGTGAGGCGCTCCTTTCCCTGGATGGATTGGCCTGGTGCCAAAGCGGCTGATTTTAAGCCGCCGCAAGCGACTTTCGTCAAGGCAATCCTCACGGATACACGTAACTAGGACGGTACGACCGTGCAGGGGGGGGCGAGGCTTCCGGCAGGTGCGCAATGGCCTCTACGCAGGATTATATTCAGCTTCTCCCGGCCCGCAAGGGGTTTTTTCAGAATTCCGTCACGCTGGACATATGAAAGCCCCGGACGAGGAGTCCCGGGCACACCACCCCGCCCACGCGCACCGCGGCGGAGAGGGCCTCAACCTCGTTCAGCATCTGGACCACGCTCTGATTGAATCGGAAGTTACGAACCGCGCCGCGCAGCTTCCCCCCCTCGATCGCGAAGAGCCCGTCGCGGGTCATGCCGGTGAGCGTGGCCGTCATCGGATCGACCACGTTGGTGTACCAGACCCGCGTGACGAGGAGTCCCCGGTCCACGCGCGCGATCAGCTCCTCGACGGTGCCCTCTCCCCCCTCCAGCACGAGATGCCCGGTCAGCGGGCCGTAGGGATTGGGATACGGAAGAAGGCTGTGGCCGGTCGACTCCTTCCCTTCCTTGGCGGCGGTCTGCCGGTCGTAGACCGGGCCCTTAGCCACGCCGCGCTCGATGATCGTGACCGGCACGGTCGGCATTCCCTCGGCGTCGAACGGAGCGCCCTTGTGAAGGGGATGGTAGGGATCGTCCCGGATGGTGATGTTGCCGCCCGCGACCTTCTGGCCGATCCTTCCGGAGAGAAAGCTCCGTCCTTCCTGGACCGGGAGAGCGCCGAACGAAAGCCACGCGGTGTCGGTGAGAAGATCGGATACGGCGGCGGGCTCGAGCACGACGGTGT
>JANLXD010000318.1:0-9388 GCA_031364935.1 Candidatus Eiseniibacteriota bacterium | reverse complement strand
TATCCTTGAGCTCCTTCGACACTTTGAAGACGGGCACCCGCCGCGGCGGCACCGGAACCGACTCGCCGGTCCTGGGATTTCGCGCCAGACGGGACTTCCGGTCCTTCACCTTGAAGGTGCCGAACCCCCGAATCTCGATGTGCTTCCCCGAAGCGAGCGCGCGGGAAACCGCCTCGAGGAACTCATCGACGGTGTCCGCCACGTCCTTCTTCGTGAGGCCGGTACGCTCGGCGATCTCGTCTACAATATCTGCCTTGGTCATCAGCCCCTCCCTCAGCCCGGGCCAATCGGAAACGCCGGAGGCGATCCCATTCGCGTTGCGGACTATAAACCGGGCCGAAAACGTGTCAAGGCTTTTCGCCCCATCGAGTTTCGCCTTTCCTGGCCGAGCATGACGGACTCCTGGATCGTGGAAGCGCCTCGACAGTCTCGGATGGTCGATCTCGCCATCGCGGCAAACCCGGCAGCACAACCCATTGCCGCGTCTTCGGATGCGACGGCGACTCAGACATGCGAGAGCCCCCGGTGACGGAAGAACGTCGCACATCGGAGCCTCTGGAAGCGGACCGGTTCCGTATCTCCAAAGGCAGTAAGGAATTCGGGAGTCCGCTCGCCGCGCTAGCGCCGCTCATGGCATCGGAGCCATGACCGCCCACCGGCGAGTCCTGCTCTTTTTCATCGACGGGATCGGTGTCGGCGCCGACGACCCTGACACGAACCCGCTCGCCTCCGAAGCGTGGCCGGTGCTCCGCCTCACGAGAAGCTCGACGCCGCGCTCCTCCGTCGCGGGGAGCCCGGCCATCGCCGGGGGGCTCGACGCGTCGCTCGGCATTCCGGGCCTGCCCCAGAGCGCCACGGGGCAGACGGCCATCCTCACCGGGGTGAACGCCCCGGCCGCTCTCGGACGCCACGTGTCGGGGTTTCCCGGGCCGGCGCTTCGAGAAATCCTGCGCTCTCACTCGCTGTTCAAGACCCTCACGGAGGCAGGCCGTGGCGCCACCTTTCTGAACGCCTTCGGGCCCCGCTTTTTCGAGGCGGCCGCGAACACCGGCGATCCCTCCGATCCCTCCGATCCGGCAAAGCCGCGCCGGCGTCTGTCCGCGACGACACTGGCGACACTCGCGGGCGGCGGGCCCATTCGGAATTGGAACGATCTGACGGAGGGGCGCGCCGTGGCGCACGACCTGACCCACTGGAGGATGCGGGACTACGGATTCGATCTCGCGCCGCGGACCGCCGAGGAGGCCGGAGCGATCATCGCGCGCGAGGTGATGCGAAGCGACTTCTCGCTGTTCGAGTACTTCGAGACCGACAAGGCGGGGCACGCGCAGGACGCGGCGGCGGCGGCTCGGTGCCTCACGGACTTGAATGCGGCGCTGGAGGCCGTGCTGGCGGGCGTCGATCTCCGCGAGACCCTGGTGCTCGTCGCGAGCGACCACGGAAATCTCGAGGACGCGCGCGTGAAGACCCACACCTTGAATCCGGCGTTCTTCACCGCGTGGGGGGCGCTCGACGGGCTCCCCGTGCCGGAGAGCCTCGTCGACATCACCCCTCTCGTGCTTCGCGCTATTTCAACCGCTTGATGATGTGATAGCCGAACGGGCTCGCGGTCGCGTCGTAGTCGGCGATCCCGATCTCGCCCACGTTGATCGCGAAACCCACGTTGCCGAAGGCGGGAACCATGCCGTCCCGAGGATATTCACCCGGTCCGGGGGGAACTTTGAGCCCGCTCATGGCGTAGATGCCCGGAGGCGAGTCGTCCGTGTACTGGCGGACGAGCGCGTCGAAATCCTCCCCCGCCTTCGCGCGCGCCAGAACCTGGTAGGCGAGCGTCTTCGCCTCTTCCGCGTTCCGCGTGATGTTCTTGCCCGGCACCGAGCCCGCGAACCCGATCAGAATGTGCTGTACCTGGATATGCGTCGGCGTCGGCATCGTCGAACCGCTCGGGCTCGCAGTCACGGGAGTCTCCCTGGGAAGAACGGTCGAATCGCCGCTCACGGTAGCGCCCGAGTGCTCGGTCTTGGTGCAGCCGAGCGCCGGGAAAAGGAGCAGCGCGATCGCGGCGGCGATGCGCGGCAGGGACGTGCGGTGATTCATGGTGCTCATGGATTAAGCCTCCGATGTGCCTGGACGGGGAGCCGAGCCGTCAGAAAACGAGGACCGCCGATGCCAGGACGGTGGTGAATCCCTTGGCGGAGATGACCGCCGACTGGGTGACGTTGAACGTCCGCACGATCTCGCCCGAGATCTTGAATACCTGCTCCTTCTCGTCCCAGTTGGCGTTCTCGTCGAATTCGACGCCCAGCGTGGACGCGAGCATGGAGGCGGCCATGTCCTCGGCGAAATCGCCCGCCACCTCGTCCGTCTGCCCGTAGGCGTGGTGCTCGCTCAGGTAGCCGTAGCGGTTCTTGTCGGCGGGCAGGGCGCAGCCGATGGAGGCCTCGATCAACCGCCGCATCTCGTTCGTCGCGATGCGCGCCATGACGCAGAAGGCGATGCTCCCCGGCGCGATCAGCTTGACCCCCTCGTCCTTGGGAATGATCTTGCAGCCGGGAGGGAAGATGCTCGAGACGTGCACCAGGTTCAGCTTCTCGATCCCCGCGTCCTTGAGCGCCAGCTCGAACGATCGGAGCTCGTCGCGGTGGCTGCCCACCCCCTTGGTGAAGAAAATCTTCGTCGGGATGAGGGAGAGGCCCGGCGGCACGCGCCGCTCGACCTCGGGGAAACCGCCCTGTCCGCTGCCGTGGTTCGGAGCGGAGGGAGGGCTCGGATCGGTGGTTCGCTTCATCGTGTTGCGGTCTCCTTAAACTTTCGGGGTGCGTTCTCTGCCTATGGCCGCGATGACGTTTCGTCCGCCCTGGTGAAGCGCACTGTCACGAGACAGCGCCTCGGCTCGACCGAGAGCGGGAGCGCGCCCGGATCGACTTCGATCTGGCGTTGGATTTTCTCGCGTTCTCCCGTGATGTCAATTGGAAGCGTACGGAGCGACTCGATCGGCGCCACGATCGACTTGGGCCCCGCCACCCGGACCGACTCGGGAACGGCCACGGCTCCTTCCACCCGGTAGCCCGCCGCCGGTTCGCCCTCGAGGTACGGCGCCACGCGGACCGGCTTCACGAGCTTCCGCTCGATCACCAGCTCCACGGTCCGGGGCTCCAGCACCTCGTTGACCGTGACCAGCTTCGAGAGCTCGGGCGGCAGGGCTCTGGAGGCGATGTCCTCGGCGGTGATGGCCGTCCGGTAGGGCCCCGGAGCGGCGTGCGCCAGGTCGATCGGCAGGTAGGGACTGGTGAGGCCCAGCCGGATCAGGTCTTTCCAGCGCCCCCGCACCTTCACCGAGACGCGCTCGGGCGGGTGGCCGGTCACGACGAGCGACTCGGGGATTCCGGTCAGGGTCAACGGCACCTGAACCACCGAGTCGCGGGGCTGCTCCGTCACCACGTGGGCATAGAGCAGAAGGGCCAGAATCAGCGAAGAGACCTTGAGCCCGAGATTCCCGAAGATGATCTCGCGGAGGCGCGACGCCATCCCCGCTAGAAGCCCGAGCTGCCGGGAGTGCCCAGCTCCACCCAGTACTTGGTGTCGCGTGGGTTGGCCTGGTCCACGCTCTTCCCGCTGACCACCGAGAACTTGAGTCCCGCGTTCTGGGCGATATCGGGAAAGTAGATCCACCCCTCGCCGGGGCCGGCGCGCCAGATCAGACGCGAGGTGTCGAAGCGAATCTCTCCGGCATCGGCCACCGAGCGGATCGCCCGCTCCCGGGAGCCGGGAAGCACCCAGAGGAACGGAGCGCCTTCGATGTAATAGAAATATTGGAGCGAGTCGGCCGCGCCCGAGCGGCGCTCGATGGGCAGAAGCGCCATGAAGCTGCCCTCGTGCTTCAGCAGAAGCACGTTGCCCTCGACCAGGCGGAGCCGGATGTCGTGGACGGGGCCCATTGGGCCGGGCAGCGAATCGGGGACTTCATCGAGGAGACGCACGAGATGGACCGAGGCGCGTCCGGTCGCCGCCGCCGCGCGGGCCGGGCCGAGCCCGTCCGCCGCCGCGAAGAGCGCGGCGAGGATGCCCAGAGCCAGGGCAAAAACGGCGAGACGTCTCACGCGCATGGGGAACGAGTCTCCCACGCGGCTTCACGGCGGGTCAACGGAAACCGCCCCGCCGCTTGACGGAGCGCCCACCGCGGGTCAGGCTTGGTCGGTGCGGCATTCCTTCGACGTTCGCGGCCCCCTGGATTTGGATCTCACGCTTTCCTGCGGCCAGGCCTTTCGCTGGACGCCGGAGGAAGGCGCGTGGCGCGGCATCGTGGGTCGGGCCGAGGTGCTCGTGCCGCGCGATGGCGCGGACGGGCGGCTGGTGATCCGGGCGACGGGCGACGACCCGGGCGCGCGAGCATGGAGCAACTATTTCCGTCTCGAAGAGGATCCCGTCATCCATCTCGAGGGAGCGTCCGAGCTGCGCGCGCTTCCCGGTTTCGAGCCGCTCCTGGGCCTCCGCCTGCTCCGCCAGGACCCCTGGGAGACCCTCGCTTCCTTCATCTGCTCCGCGGCGGCGAACATCCTGAAAATCTCGCGATGCGTCGAAGGGATGGCGTCGCGCTTCGGCGAGACGATCCCCGGCTCCGCTCGGAGCGCCTTCCCGCCGCCCGCCGCGCTCGCGCGAGCGCGCGAGTCGGAGCTGCGCTCGTTGGGGCTGGGATTCCGCGCGCCCCTCCTGCTCGCGACCGCGCGCCGGCTGGACGAGGAGCCGCTCGTCTGGAGCGAGCTCAGGCGCGCACCGATCGCCGAGGCGCGCGCGGCGCTCCAGAGCCTTCCCGGAGTCGGCGCGAAGATCGCCGACTGCGTCCTCCTCTTCGGTCTCGACCGCCTCGACGCCTACCCGGTGGACCGCTGGATTCGCCGCGCGACGATGGAGATGGCGGGCCGCCGCAAGGCGAGCGACCGGGAGCTGGACGAGTGGGCCCTCCGTCTGGGACCGGGGCGAGGCTATCTCCAGCAGCTCCTCTTCCACCTCCGCCGTACCGGCGGGCCGCTTCCGCGTCTCGCCGCGCGGGCGCCCGCGAGCAGCGCCGCGCGTACGCGCACGAAGATGCGGTCGCGCGCGTGAACTTGGCCCGGCCCACCGCCATGGCCGGAATCTTCGCGAAGGTTCCGCGACCCGGCTTTGTGAAGACGCGCCTCGTGCCGCCGCTCACACCGGAGGAAGCGGCGCGAGTCGCGCGGGTCTGCATCGAGGAAACTCTCCGCCGCTTCCCCGCCGAAGTTCCGGTGGACTGGACGCTTTTCCTGGACGGAGAGCCGGAGCCGTGGCTCGAGCGGCTTGTGGCGGAACGGGGCGTCGCGCTGGCGCGACAGGAGAGCGGCGATCTCGGGACAAGGCTCGCGGGGGCGTTCCGCTCGCTCCGAGAAGCCGGCGCGAGTCGCGCGGTCGTGATCGGCTCCGACAGCCCCACGCTCGACCCGGACCGAATCCGAATGGCGATCGAGGCCCTGGACGGCGCGGAGATCGTGCTGGGTCCGACGCTCGACGGCGGGTATTACCTGGTCGGAGCGAGCGTCGACTGCGAGGCGCTCTTCGACCGGATCCCCTGGGGGACGGACGGTGTCATGGGCGCGACGATGGATCGCGCGGCGGAAGCGGGGTGGCGGGTCGCGACGTTGCCCCCGTGGTACGACCTGGACGGAGTCGCTGATTTGCGGCGAGCCGCCGCGGACGCAGCGGGCTGCCCGGCGCTGGAGGGTCTCCTCGCGTCTCTCTCGGACCGGATTCCAGAGCCCGGGGAGCGCCGTGAGCCCGGCCCGGCGCGCGCGACCGGCTAGGAGCGCTTCTTCATTGCGGCCAGCTCTTCCCGGATACTGGCCGCGTGCTGGCTGTTCGGCTCGATCTTCAGATATGTCTCCCACGCCCGGATCGCGGTCTCGCGGTCCCCCGTGCCGGCGCTCACCACTCCGAGATTGAGCCATGCGTTGGCGTGGCTCGGCTGCTCGCGCGTCACGCGGAGCATCTCTTCCTTGGCCTTGGGGTCCTGCCCCAGGCTGTGGTAGGCGATCGCGCGGTCCACGCGCACGTCGGCGTTCTGCGGGTCCTTCTCGAGCGCCCTCGAGTAGTGATCGATCGCCTTCTCGTACTGACCCGAATCGAAAAGCAGATTCCCGAGGCCGATGTTCGCTTCCTTGTCGTTCGGGTCGACCCGCAGAGCCTGGCGGTAGCGCTGGACGGCCGCCGTGACCTCCGCCGGCATCTGCGCCGCTCCTCCCGGCGCGCCCATGCCTCCTCCCGGCGCGCCCACGCCTCCTCCCGGCGCCGCCGAGCCCATGCCGCCTGCTCCGGACCCTCCGCCCATCACGTCCGAGGGACCCATCGGAGCCTCCCCGTTCTCGCGCGGTCCCACCGCGGAGTGGAGCGCGTAGCCCACGGCGCCGCCGATCAGCAATCCGGCGATCAGGTAGATCCACGGCGCCGGCGCGGCCCGGGCGGACTCGCGGCGGGCAGCGGCTTCCTGCCGGCCCGCGCGAACGGACGCGGCGGGCGCGGAGACGAGATAGGCGCCGCAAGCGTCGCAGCGCGTGAAGCCTTCCGGAAGCCGCTCGCCGCAGCGAGGGCACGTGATCGTTCGGGGCGCGGTGGTCATGCACGTAGTCTACTCGCTCCGATGCTGCCCGGACAACTCGCTCCCCCCCGGAACCAAACCCGCTTGCCGCTTCTCACCTCTCGCGGCTATGCTCCGCACATCGTAACGACCGACCCCAGATCCCCCAGCGCGACCGTCATGCAGGTCTACGGGCTCACAGCGCTCGTCGCTCAGGGCGGAGTCGTGCGAGAGGCGGTGCTCGCCGGACGCCTCAAATCGGATACCGATCGCGAGCGCTCCACCCAGCTCGCCGCCGGCGACCAGGTGGTCCTGGAAGAGGGCACACCTCCTCGGATCGTGGCGGTGGAGCCCCGCCGCA
This sequence comes from Candidatus Eiseniibacteriota bacterium, assembly GCA_031364935.1. Lineage (GTDB taxonomy): Bacteria > Eisenbacteria > RBG-16-71-46 > SZUA-252 > SZUA-252 > DASQJL01. Next base: position 2,441 of record JANLXD010000318.1, on the reverse strand, counting down.
CCCGACTCGAGCGCGCCGCCACCGGCTCCCAGGGACGCGACCTCACGCAGGTAATCGCCGCGAACGCGGACCGCGCCATGATCGTCTCCTCGCTCGCCGATCCTCCATTTCGTCCCGGCCTCGTGGACCGGTGGACGCTCCTTGCCCTGCGCGGCGGCATGGAGCCCGTCCTCTGCATGAACAAGGTGGATCTGGGGACGCCGGACGAGGCGCGGCAGGTGGTCCAGGAGGCGAACGTCCCACTCGAGACGATCTACGTGAGCGCCGAGAACGACTACGGCCTGGAGGATCTTCGGGCCGCGCTCGCCGGAAGATCCACCGCCCTCGTGGGCCATTCGGGCGTCGGGAAGTCCACGTTGCTCCGGCGCCTTCTCCCCGGCGCCGACGCGGCGACGGGAGAGCTGAGCGAGCGGACGCGGAAGGGCCGGCACACCACGACCAGCTCGCGCGTGTATCCGCTCCCGGAAGGGGGCATCCTCATCGATACGCCGGGGGTGCGGAGCGTCGTGCTCGGACGCACGACGGCCGAGGAGGTGGCCGGCGTCTTCTACGAGATCGCGGATTCGCCGCCGTGCCGCTTCAAGCCCTGCAGCCACCGCGCCGAGCCCGGTTGCACCGTCCTTGCAGGGGTGGCGAGGGGCGCCATCCCGCGCGCGGTCTACCAGCGCTATCGAAAACTCCTGGAGGAGGTCGTGCTGCCGTGAGTCCGACGCTTTCCCCCTCTGAAGTTCCGAGCCACCTCGGCGAGCTGCTCCTGGTGGGCGTGCCCGGCACCGAGATGACGCCGGAGGTGGCCGAGCAGCTCGCGCAGATCCGTCCCTCCGGCGTGATCTTCTTCGCGGCCAATTTCACCGACGCCGCCGGCGCCGCGCGCTTCACCCGCGCCGTGCACTCCGCCCTCGGCACTCCCGAGCTGCCCGCCCTCGTGGCAGCGGACGAGGAGGGAGGACTGGTGAGCCAGATCGCGCGATTCTGGGAGGTCCCTCCCTCGGCGCGCGCCGTGGCGTCCTCGGGCGGCCCGCCGCTCGTGAAGGATCTGGCGGCGCGCACGGGAAAGCGGCTCCTCGCGCTGGGTGTGAACCTCGATTTCGCCCCCGTGCTCGACGTGGACACCAATCCGCGCAATCCGGTGATCGGCGTCCGCTCGTTCGGCTCCGCGCCGTCCCAGGTGACCGCGTGCGGGCGCGCCGCGATCGAGGGCTTCCAGTCGGTGGGGATGATCTCCGTCGCGAAGCATTTCCCCGGGCATGGCGATACGTCCCTCGATTCCCACGTCGCGCTCCCCCGCCTCGATCTGACCGTGGAGCAGCTCGCGCTCCGCGAGCTTCGCCCCTTCGAGGGCGCGATCCAGGCGGCGGTCCCGATGGTGATGACCGCGCATCTCCTGGTGCCGGCCATCGACCCCGATCCCGCTCATACGGCCACGCTCTCGCCCGCGGTCGTGACCGGGCTCCTGCGCGAGCGGCTCAAGTATTCCGGCGTGGTGGTGACCGACGCGCTCGAGATGCACGGAGCGGCCGCCCTGGGCTCGTATGGCGAGGTGGCGGTGCGCGCGATCGAGGCGGGCGTGGATCTTCTTCTCTACTCCAAGCTGGAGCCCGGCCCGGGGGAAGCCCTGACGGCGCTCCGCGCGGCGCTCCGATCCGGCCGCCTCACCACCGAGCGGGTCGCCGCGTCGCTCGCTCGCATCCGCGCGCTTCGTGCGGGGAGTGCGGCGCGGCCGCCCGATTTCACGCCAGCCCTCGAGCGCGAGGCGCGCGAGCTGATCCCGGAGCAGGAGCTGGAGCGGATCGCCCAGGGCGCCGCGCGCGTGCTGCGGCAGGGCGCGGGGGGCATTCCATTGCGGCAGCCCGTGGACGTGCTGGAAGTGAACCGTCCCGAGACCCGCGCGCCGATCGCCGATCTCCTGCGCGCCCACGGGGTGAACGTCCGCGAGCACGTGGACCACCACGAGACCTGGCCCAAGCGCATCGAGGGAAGCGCGCTCCTGACCGTCGCGGCCCGTTCCCTGGTCTCCACCGAGCAGGAGGCGGTCGCCCGCGCCTGGCTCACCCGCTTCCCCGAGACAGTCACCGTCGCGTCGCTCAACCCCCACGTCGCCGACGACTGGCCCGAAGTGCGCACGCTGCTAGCCACCTTCGACAACACGCTGGCCAGCCGGAGAGCGTTGGCGAAGCGCTTGGCGGGGTAGCCGCTACTTCGTCGCCGCGACAGCCTCCTCGAACGTCCCGCCAAAGTAAGCCACGTTGTGGAACGCCTCGCGCGCCAGGGCCTCCGCAACGAACCGCGCGTCCGCGGCATCCTTCGCCAGCACGATGACGCGCGTGTTGTGGTCCTCGACGGGGAGGCGCCCGTCGTTCTTCGCCTCCTTCACCACGCCCACGTCCTTTCCGCGCAGCACCCCGGCTCGCGGCAGGTTCCGGGCGCCGGCGATCGTGCCG
>JANLXD010000262.1:0-4353 GCA_031364935.1 Candidatus Eiseniibacteriota bacterium | reverse complement strand
TCGCGGAGTCGGCGCGAGCCAGGGGTCCTACTCGGGGTGGGACGGCGAAGTGGGGGACGTGGCCGCGGCCGCGGCGTTCGTGCGCCGCGAAACGGGCATGGCACCAATCTGGCTGGCCGGTTTCTCCTTCGGCTCGTGGGTCGGCTCCAAGTGGGCACGATCCGAGCCGAACGTGGAGCGGATGATCCTCCTGGGCGTTCCCGTGGACCGAAACGTGGACAACCGCTCCTTCGAGCATTTGACGAAGCTCCCCGCGCCCACTTTGATCATCCAAGGGGAGCACGACAAGTACGGGAGCCCGGCGAGCGTGGAATTGCTGGCGGAGCGGCTCCGCGCCTTCGGCAAGGTCGAGGTTCGGATCGTCCCCGGCGCGGACCACTTCTTCACCGGCAAGCTGACTCTGTTGGAAGCGGCGCTCAAAGAGGGGCTGACCTCTCTGGACGGCGCCTGAATGTGGAGGAAACCGTGAAGGACGCGATTCGGGACCGGGTGGCGATCGTCACCGGGAGCACGAAGGGGATTGGACTGGCGATCGCGCACGCGCTGCTCCAGGAAGGGGCCAAGGTGGTGATCTCCGCGCGGAACGAGGCCGAGGTCGCCGCGGTGGTGGCCGACCTCGCGAAAAGCCACAAGGGGCGCGTGATCGGCCGAGTCTGCGACGTGCGCCGCGAGGCGGAGGTGGCCGACCTCTTCGATGCCGCGGACAAGGAGTGGGGCGGCCTCGACTTCCTGGTCAACAACGCCGGCATCGGGCTCTTCAAGAACGTCGAGGAGATCACGCTGGAGGAATGGAACGCGGTCATCGAGACCAACCTGACGGGGGTGTTCCTCTGCACCCGCGCGGCCATCCCCCGGATGCGGAATCGGGGCGGCGGCTACGTCGTGAACATTTCGAGCCTTGCGGGAAAAAACGCGTTCCCGGCCGGCGGCGCCTACAACACGTCCAAGTTCGGACTGAACGGATTCAGCGAAGCGGTGATGCAGGAAGTGCGCTACGACGGAATCCGCGTCTCGTACGTCATGCCGGGGAGCGTGAACACCCATTTCGGGGGCGGAAAGCCGGACCCCTCGGCCGCCTGGAAGATCCAGCCTGCGGACATCGGCGAGATCGTGCTCGACCTCCTGCGCTTCCCCGCGCATTCCCTCGCGAGCCGAGTGGAGGTGCGTCCCAGCCGGCCGCCGCGGAAATAGCCCGGCCTACGAAGCGGGCTGCTGCACGACTCCGGCGACGACGAAGGCGAATTCCATCGGATCGATCGGCTTGGCCGCGTGAACCTGGTATCCCGCCGCGAGTGCTTTCATCCGATCCTCGCCGCGGGCGTAGGCCGTAAGCGCGACCGCCGGGGTCCAGGCGCCGACCCCCCTCTCCCACTCCCGGACCTGTCGAATCAGGGCATACCCGTCTTCTCCGGGCATGCCGATGTCGGAGACGATCACCATCGGCCGCCATTCCTTGATGTGTTCCAGCGCCTCGTGGGCGGAGCCGACATCGCGGACGTGCGCCCCGCAGCGCTCGAGGACTTCTCGCAGGAGCCCTCGCGTATCCGCTTCGTCATCGACGACAAGCACCCGCGCGCCCTGGAGATTCGGCACTGTGCTGGGCGAGAGCTGCCCGCCCGTCTTCCCGGCACTCTGCGTCGACGGCTCCTGGTCATCTCTCGGCAGGATCGGCCGCAGGGGCAGCTTCACGGTAAACGTTGCACCCCGACCTTTTCCCGGACTATCGGCGGCGACCCTGCCTCCGTGCAGCTCCACCAGGTGGCGCACGATGGCCAATCCCAGTCCGAGTCCCCCCGTCGTTCTCGCCGAAGATGCGTCCGCCTGGCTGAACCGGTCGAAGACGTGGGGCAGGAATTGGGGAAGCATCCCTTCGCCGGAATCGGTCACGATGATCTCGACATTCGAGTCGACGCGCTCGAGGCGTATTTCGGCGCGCCCACCGCGTGGCGTGAACTTGATCGCGTTGACGAGAAGATTCCAGACAACCTGTTGGAGACGCCCCGGGTCGCCCGAGATCGGACCCGCGTGCTGGTCGAGAATCGAGTGGAGTCTGACCCCTTTCGCCTCCGCCATGGGGGACACCGACTCCATGGCCGCCTCGATCGGAACCGCCGGCATGACCGGACGAACGTCCAGCCTGAGCTTCCCCGCGATGATGCGCGAGACGTCGAGAAGATCCTCGATCATCTGAGCCTGAGTCCTCGCGTTGCGCTCCACGACTTCGGCCGCATGCTGGGCTTTTGACTCGTCCAGATGGCCCAGGCGAAGGATGTGGGCCCAACCCAGAATCGCGTTCAAGGGAGTGCGAAGCTCATGGGAGATCGTCGCGAGGAACTCGTCCTTCATCCGGCTGGCCTGTTCGGCTTGCGCACGCGCCGCCTGCTCCCGAGCGAGGAGCTGCTCTCGCTCCGTGACGTCACGGGCGATCGTGGACGCGCCGGCGATCCGGCCCTCCCCGTCCTTCACAAGAGATATCGTCAGAGACACATGAATCCGCCGGCCGTCCTTTCGCAATCGTACCGACTCGAGATGCTCGATACTTTCCCCCCGGCCCAACCGCTCCAGAATGCTCCGCTCTTCTTCCAGCCGGTCGGGCGGCACGATGAACGCGATCGGCTTGCCTATCGCCTCCCCGGCCGTGTAGCCGAAAATACGCTCGGCGGCCGAGTTCCAGCTCGTGACCGTGCCGCCCAGGGTCTTCCCGATGATCGCGTCGTTGGAGGACGCGACGATGGCGGCCAGATACGCGTGCTCCTTCTCGGCGATCCTCCGTTCGGTGATGTCCCGGAAGCTCCAGATGCGCCCGACACTTTCCCTGTCGACACATTGGATCTTGGAGAAGCGCTCGAAAATCCTTCCATCCGCTAGCTCCAGCACGTCGAAGCTCTCCGGAGGGGAGGAATCGTAGATGGCCTCGATCCCGGCCTCGAACCGTTCGGGTTCCTTGAGCTGCCCGCGCAGGAATCTGAGGATCTTCCGGTGGTCGCGGGTATCCAGAAGCTCGGCGGGGATTCTCCACATCCTCGCGTACTTCTCGTTCCAATTCGTCACATAACCCGCGTCGTCCGTCGCCAGAATTCCATCGGTCGTGGATTCGATCGTCGCCTGAACCATGGAGAGGGAGCGGGCCAGGTCGGCCGTTCGGAGCTCGAGAGCTTCCTTGGCTCGAACAATCTCTTCCTCGGCGCGCTGTCGCGCGGCGAGAATGCTCCTCGCGTTCTGAAGGGCCGCGGAGCGCAACAGCTCTTCTTCGTTCTCGTGGATGTCTTCCACTACGCCACCCCGAGGATTGCCGCTGCCATGTTCGTGCCGAGGACGCGTGCTCGAATCTTGGCGAAGGCGGTGTCCCGGCTCGTCGACGTGTCGTCGCTGAAGGGGGCGAAGCCGCAGTCGTCGGTCGTTCCGAGCTGCCCCACCGGGATGTATTCGGCGGCCTGGAGCGTCCGATCACGGACTTCTTCCGAAGTTTCAATGCGCGGGTCGATGGGAGCGACGACGCCGACGAAAACCCGATGATGGGGCTTCATGTAGGTCTTGATGAGCTGGAGCACCCGGACGCGGTCCTTCTCGCCCGCCAACGCGACGTAGAAATTATCCGCCCGCAGCTCGAAGAGACTGGGAAGCAGCTCGGCGTAGTCAACATCGGCGCTGTGAGTGGAATCGCAGTCGCCACCCGGGCACGTGTGCACCCCGATGCGTGCGCGGTCCTGGGCGGAGAATCGTGACAGGACCAGATTGTTGAGGTCGATGAAGCTGGTCAGGAGGTTGCCGGAGGGATCGATCTTCATGGCCAGCCGCCCCTCGGTGAAGTCGATCTGCACGCTGTGCGCGCCCTTCCGAAGACAGCCCCGGATCTCCTTCTCGCTCTCGTTCAACAGGTCATCGATGAACTCCTGGCGGGAATACTCCGGAATCCCCTCGGGGGGGTACATCAGGCTCAGCGCGGATGGGGAGATGACCGCCTGTTTGACCGGCACGTGGGCGCTGCGGAGGGCCCGGTCCAGGTAGATATCGGCATATCGTTTGTACCGGAAGGGTCCACCGGTGAGGCGCAGCATCCGGCGTGTGTGCCCGGCGGCGAAGGGGATCTTGAATCCATCGGGAGCCGTGTTCGGAAGGGCATGCACGCAGTACGTCCAGAAGTTGTGGTACTTCTTCTGTTCGCCGTCCGTGATTACAGGAGAGCCGGTGGCCTCGAATCGCTCGATGGTGTCGCGAACCGCGTCCTCGTAGAGAGAATCCAGAGCCGGGCTGTCGATATCATGATCTTCCAGGGCCTGGATGAGCTGGAGCGGCCTCGGGATGCTGCCAATGGGTTCGGTCGGTATCGGCATGAGCCTGTCCTGAAAGCAG
>JANLXD010000245.1:0-4724 GCA_031364935.1 Candidatus Eiseniibacteriota bacterium | reverse complement strand
ACTTCAATCCGGACGGAGCGCCGCACGGGGCCCCGACCTCTCCGCGCGGCGCGAGGCACGCCGGGGACCTGGGGAACCTCGAGGCCGGCTCGGACGGCACGGCGCGCTACGACCGGGTGGACGCCTTGCTCGACTACGCGCAGCTCACGGGCCTCTCCGTGCTGGTCCACGCGGGGGAGGACGACTACGTGTCGCAGCCCGCGGGAAACTCGGGGGCGCGGGTTGGCTGCGGCGTGATTGGGATGCCGTAGAGGCTGCGGGCGCTGTGGAGAGTGCATAGCAGCCGAGCGCTACGCACAAAGCGGAAGCGAAAAAAACAATCCGTGGGACTCCGACTGCGACGACCAGTCGCCCCACGGATTGTTTTTTTCGCTCCCTCTACCCGCATCCAGCACGACATCTCTAACCCACCCATCACTGGTTGTGACCTCACCGCATTCCTCTCCGACTCTTCGTCTTTGGGTGAAACGATTCCAAAGCTGAGGCTGATATCTAGAACCAATCAAAGTGAGGGGGGTGAATAGTGACCTCGTGCCCGATGTGGGTAGAGGGAGCAAAAAAACAATCCGTGGGGCGCCTGGTCGTCGCAGTCGGAGTCCCACGGATTGTTTTTTTGCTTCCGCTTTGTGCGCAGCGCCCGGCCGCTATGCACTCTGTCCTACGGCAGCGAGCTCACGAACGCAGCAGCCGCGGGGGGCATCGTCGGAGAACGGTGCTCGAACACGACCATGCGCACGTCCACATTCCGACCGTAGAGCGCGCGGGTGGCATCCTTGTCCGCGGCAATCCGTGAGCCTTCCAGGGAAATTCCCGCGAAGAGTCCCTTCGAGCGCGCGTAGGAGTAGATCTCCGCGTCCAGCTTCACGTCGGTGTCGGCCTCCGCCGTCCGGCCGACCGGCCCGGCCGCCACGCCGGCCTTGGCCCCCAGGGTGAATTTGTTGTTCAGGAGCGCCTGGGCGCTTTTCTCGTTCATGAAGAAGAGCACGACGTCGGCCTTCTCGACGCCCGCCTGGAAGCCGAAGCTCCCTCCGGACATCGTCAGGAAGATCGGCGGCCCCCAGTGGCCTGACGCGTCGCGGCAGCTCAGGACGCCCTTGCCATGGCGGCCGCCCACGCCGAGCGCGGCTTTCACGACGCCCGGCAAGACGGCGATGCACTTGGCCTTGTCCATGAGCTTCTGGGGGATCTTCTCGTCCTTTCCGTCGCGAATCTCCTGGAAGGCGACCCGCGCCTTGTCCAGCCGCTCGACTTCCGAGCTGACCTTATCATCCGCCCGCGCCGCGGGCGGCGCCATGGCCAGGAGTGCCATCAACGCGAATAGAAATCGTTTGCGGAACATAAGGGGCCTCCGTCGAAAACCGTCCGTGGCTTCGTGATCGGGGCGGACTAGAACACGGGATCGTCCCCGCCGCCCTCAGGACGATCGGGGAATGATACTCCGATGTCAGCGGCTCCGCTGGAGCCTGCGGAGACCTTCGCGCGCGGCCCGGTTCTCGGGGTCGACGTTGAGCGCGCGCTGGAAGCTGGTCATGGCCCGGGCGGTGTCTCCCAGGGCGAGGTAGGCTCGGCCCAAACGCTCATATACGCGACCGGATTCGGGGAATTGCCTCATGTTCAACTCGAAGATCTTGATCGCGCCCAGCGTGTCGTTCTTGCCGAGGGCGTATTCGCCCAGCTCGTCTAGCGAGGGCTCCCGGAAGTCGTAGGCGCCGGAATCAAACGTGCGCCTCCGGAGCCGGCCATACTCGAAGATCGCCGAATCCGCCCCGGCGGCCGTGTAGGCGCGGGTCAATGTACCGGAGAGCGTCAAGGGCACGGCCAGCCCGCGGTGGCACATGACGCACTGGACCTCCACGCCGGCCAACCGCGCGTTCGGCGCATGTTCCCGGATCTCGCTCAGCTCTCCGTTGACCTTCTTCACCATCTTCACCATGCCCCGGGCGACTTCCTTCTTGGGATTTCGGTCGGAGGGGAAATCGTACGTGGAGAGGGGCTTCCCTTCCTCGCCGACGTGGCAGTGCGAGCAGCGGACGCCGAGCGCCCGCGTGAAGCCCATCATGACGGCGCGGAGCTTCTCGGGAGGCATCTTCTCGGGGAGGACCTTGAGGTTCTCCGCCCGCACCGGCCAATCCCAGGGGGTCGGATTCGGGGCGGGCTCGGCGGTATGTCCTGGCGCGCTGTGGAGGGCCAGGGCGGCGGCCGCGCCCAGAAGCGAGAGACGGAAGCGGTTCACGGGTGCCTCCCAGGGTTCACGGCGGCGATTCACGCTGGAGACTCGCGTGACACTGTATCCCTATTGCCCATCGGAAGGCTCAAAAGACGTATCCGCTCCAGCCGGTCCGGCGCGCCCCGCTGAAGCCAGGGGTCGGAGGAGAGCGCCTGGAATGCCGCGGCGAAGTGCGGCGCCGCTTCCTTCTCCTCGCCTCGAGCGAGGAGGCACTCGGCGATCTCCTCGTGCACGTATCCGTCCGGCGTCCCTTCCGTGAGCAGGCGCCGCTGAATGCTCAGGGCCTCGTCCAGGCGCCCCAGGGATCGGAGCGCGCGGGCCAGGGACCAGCGCGCCACGTGGATCTTCTTCCCGTCCCCCTCGGCTTCGCGCGCCGCGAGGGCTTTCTGGAAGAGGTCGAGCGCGGCGGCGGGGTCTCCGCCGTCGTGCCGGGTCCACGCGAGATTGTTATAGAGAGAGCCGAGCCAGCGCCGGGCCTTCGGATCGTCCGACGCCTCCGCGAGCGCGAGCGCCTTCTGGTTCCATTCGACCGAGACCTCTCCCGTCTCCACGATCCCAAGCATGTGGGCCGCGTCCACCGCGAAGGCGTCGGCCGTCACGCGCCTCGCCAGCTCCCACGCCTCCCGGAACAGGGCTTTCGATTCGTCGCGGCGCTTCGACGAATTGAGAACGCGCCCGCGCTCCAGGAGAAGCCGGACTCGCGCCACGCCCGCTTCGCCCTGGAGCGTCGTCTCGGCCTCGTCCAGCGTTCGCGTCGCCTCGTCGAACTTCATCTGCAGTCCCTGGGCGCGAGCCACCTGCGTGAGAAGCTGGGCGACACGGTCGCGGTCCCCCGACACGCGAGCCGCCGGGAGGAGGCGACGGAATTCCGCCTCGGTCGCGGCGGGGCGATCGTAGTCCCATAGGGAGTCGAAATTGGGCAGGGGAGCGGCAGGGTTCATCGCCTCAGGGCTCGGAGCGAGGTGCGTCGCCCCGCGGTGAATCCCCCCGCGCAGCGTCGCGGAGAAGCGCTATGTGCTCCCGGTAGGCGGTCCGGGTGGCGATGAACTCCTCGTGGGAAAGATCCAGCTCGTTCACGATACGCCGGATCTCGCTCTCTTCCGTGCCCGACACGGTCGCGTCCGCGGCGGAAACGGCGTAGAGACACTGGAGAAGCTGGAGCTTCTGCTCCCGGGTCGCCGTCCGAGCGAACTCGCGCGTGATCGGGTAGCTGTCGGTGGATCCGAACAGGCGATGCTGTCCCTTGGCGATCTCGACGACGAGCACCGCCTCGGCCTCCTCCAGCCCGCCCAGCGCGCGGATCTCGCGCTCCATGGCGTGGGTCTCGGCTGCGGTGATCTCGAGGTCCGCGTTCGCCACGCGGCCGAGGACGTAGGCGAAGAGTGCCAGGTAGCGCGCGCGCTCGGGCGGCAGCCGCTCGAGCCGCGCGACCACGCCGCGCATCGCCTCGGCCGACGACGCGAAATCGTCGCCCCGCGCTTGCCGCCCCGGGGCACGATCGAGACCGATGAGCTTCCACAGGGACATCCTTGCACCTCCTCCGTCGAGCGTAGCCCATCGGGACGCGGCGGACCAGACCCGGAGCCGCATCTTTCGGTTGCCACCCGGTTCGTGATCGCGCACGTTTGCGGCGTGCCGGAGACGATGCCCGCTTGAGATTCCCCAATCTCCTCGCGACCCGCCGCGGGCGTCTGGCCGCGTTCTTCCTGCTCTACTTCACGGAGGGGATTCCGGCGGGGTTCACCGGCTCCGCGATCGCCACCCAGATGCGCCGGCAGGGGCTGGACCCCGCCACGATCGGCACGTTCATCGGCGCCCTCTGGCTCCCGTGGGCGATCAAGTGGGCCTTCGGCCCCGTCGTGGACGTGGTCGCGAGCGACCGCTGGGGCCGCCGCCGCGGATGGATCCTTCTCACGCAGGCAATGATGGTGGTCATGCTCCTGGCCGCGGCCCCCGTCGACTTCCGCACTCATCTCTGGCTCTTCACGACCCTCATCCTGATCCTGAACGTCTTCGCGGCCACGCAGGACGTCGCGATCGACGCCCTGGCCGTCAACACGCTTCGGGATGACGAGCGCGGGCTCGCGAACGGCCTGATGTTCGCCGGGAACTACCTGGGCATCGCGATCGGCGGGGCCGGAGTGCTGCTCCTCACGCCGCTCGTGGGATTCCGCACGACGTTTTTCTTCGTGGCGGGAGCGATCGCGCTCGTCACGCTCCTCGTGCCGTGGCCCATGAGCGAGGCCCCGGGACCGCCGCGCGCCCCGCGGACGGGGGCGCCTCTCGCGGCGATCGGGAGGGAGATGGCGCGCTTCGCGCGCGGCGCGGGCCGGGCCTTCGTCGGGAGCCGTTCCGCGTTCGTGGCGATCTTTCTCGCGCTCCTCCCGATGGGCGCCTATGCTCTCTCTCTCACGCTCCAGTCGAACCTCGCGGTCGAGCTGGGCCTGAGCGACAGCCAGATCGGCCTCCTTGGAATCTGCAGCACGGTGCTCTCGGC
>JANLXD010000165.1:0-1594 GCA_031364935.1 Candidatus Eiseniibacteriota bacterium | reverse complement strand
GGGCGCGAACGGCGGGGTGTTTTGGGAGGGGGCGAGCAGAAACGAAAGCGGCTCCGCATGAATGGCGCGCGAGCCCGCGATCTCGGAGGCCAGCGCCGAGAGCCTGTTCGCCCGCTCCGGACCCGCGACTCCGATCACACGCGGCATCCCCTCGGGCCCCTCGAACTCCACGTCTTCCATGATGCGGAAGCGCTCGAAGTGGGGGCGAAGCGCCGAACGTGCGCCTTAGTCTGTGATGATCCACGCTTCGTGGCCGGCCGGCTCGATGACGACCCACGCAAGCGCGACGGGCCTCCCCTTTTCGGTGAGGAAGAGGGTCGTCGCGGCGCGGTCGGCGGTTGCGGGCGCCAGCTCCTGAGTCGCCGTCCCCTGCAGGAATTCGCGCACGTCGGATCCAGTCAGATGAAGGACCCCCCAGGAGCCCAAGTCGAGCGCGGCAGCATCATGGCGGAGCGCGTGATAGGCGTCGGTTCCGGTGACAGGCATGACCCCAGGATACCACCCCCGAAATTTCTTCTTGACGGCTTTGCGGATAAAACGTATATTTACGATTAACGATTCGCGAGAGGAGGACCGATGATCCCTTTGAAAGTCGCGCCCGCGAAGCGCCGGCCACTGCCTCGCGCCAAGCGCACCGGCCAGCCCGCCGACGTGGAGCTGGCGCGGCTGGCCAAGGCGTTGGGGCACCCGGCGCGCGTGGCCATCGTGCGCATGCTGCTCGTCAAGGGTGAGTGCATCTGCGGTGACATCGTCGACCACCTGCCGCTGGCGCAGGCCACGGTGTCGCAGCACTTGAAGGTGTTACAGGACGCGGGCTGGATCCAAGGGGCCATCGACGGACCCCGCGTCTGCTACTGCGCCCGCCGCGAGACGGGCCGCAAATTACTGGAGCTCGCGCGTGAGCTGACGAGCCAGGAGGAAGGAGAGAAGTCATGACCGCCACCAAGGTGACTCAGGGGACGCCCGATACCAACGACATCCGCGACACCGTGCGGGAGAAATACGGCGCCCTGGCCGAGGGTAAAGACTGCGGATGCGGGTGTTCCACCGGGGCCGTGTCGTGCTGCGGCACCAGCGAGTCGACGATGAACGAGCTAGGGTACAGCGCGGAGGCGCTCGCTGCGATTCCCGAGGGCGCGAACCTCGGTCTCGGGTGCGGCAATCCGCTCGCGCACGCCGGAGTGAAGCCGGGAGAGACGGTGCTCGACCTGGGATCAGGCGCGGGGATCGACGCGTTCCTCGCCGCGCGCGAGGTCGGACCCGCAGGCCGCGTGATCGGCGTGGACATGACCGCCTCGATGATCCGCCGCGCGCGTGAGAACGCGGCGAAAGGCGGTTTCACGAACGTCGAATTCCGGCTGGGCGAGATCGAGAACCTCCCCGTTGCCGACGGCTCGGTGGACGTGATCATCTCGAACTGCGTGATCAACCTATCCCCCGAGAAGCCGCGCGTGTTCGCCGAGGCGCTGCGCGTCCTTCGCCCAGGCGGACGGCTGGTGGTGAGCGACCTGGTGCTGACGAAGGCGATCCCGGACGCGGTCCGGAAGTCGATCGAGGCCTACGTCGGCTGCGTCGCGGGAGCGTCGCTCAAGGC
>JANLXD010000157.1:0-3110 GCA_031364935.1 Candidatus Eiseniibacteriota bacterium | reverse complement strand
CGGCCGCAACGTGCGGATCGTCAACCAGAAGAAAGCGGAGACATCCGACGAACTTCCCGAAGGGATGATCTGCGACGGGATCGTCGTGATCCGCAAGGACGCGGAGACAGCGGATGGGTGGGTGACGCCGCGTGGCCGCACGATAACCAGAGAGGTGACCGATGCTCCTTCTCGTCGAGATTAGCGCTGTCGCTGCGAGCCTGGCCGTTGTCGCGATCGCCGTGGCGGTGGTGCGCGCCATGGTTTGCGTCGAGAAGGCGACGAATCAGCTCACGACGCTCACGGGTGAAGTCCACCAGTGGATCGGGGAGGCCAAGGAATTCACGCGCGAAGCGCGGGAAACCGCGGCATCGATCCGCGGGGTGCTCACCCCGATCCGCCGCGTCACGGAGCGATTCGGCGCTCTCGGGGAGCGAACGGCCGATCTTTCGTCCGCGGTACTGGGGGAGGTGGAGCCGTTGCTCCGCACCGCAGTGGCCGTGGCCCGCGGGGCTAAGGCGGGCTCAGCCTTGTTGAAAAGCCTATCCAATCGATTCATGCACGGTCGCGCTGCGACCAATGGAGGATCTGACAGTGAATGACAATCCGAATTTCAATGGTAACCGCGGCTCCGGCTTTTCGGCAGCACTCGGGTTTGTGGTCGGGGCCCTGGTAGGCGCCGGAGTCGGACTCCTGCTCGCCCCCGGGACCGGAAGAGAGACCCGCCGGCGTATCGCCGATGCCGGGGGACGCCTAGGAAACGCGGCGCGCGATGCCGGCGGGCGCCTTGAAAATGCGGCCCGCGACAGACTCGAGCAGGCGCGGGACACCGTCAAAGATTTCAAGCAGGATGCGACATCGGCGCTGGAAGCGGGCCGCGAGGCGTTCGAAGCTGGCCAGAAGTCTCACGACCGCCAGGGCCGCGATCGGAAGGCCTGACACGCAAGGACCGATGCAAGGAGGGATAGGCTGTGCCTGTGCCTGTGACTGTGGCATGGGATTTAGGTTGCACCAAAGTGGGACACCGGTAGACTCTGCACGTACCATCCGCTTGATGCAGGGGACGGCCCGAGGCCCGGTCCCCACACGGCGAGCGAGCTATGACTCACCTGACCAACCAACTCCGGTTGGCCGCGGCCGCTCCTCCGGACCGCGCAGCGCGACCTTCCCAAGGAAATCTGAATCGTTTCTCAGACGCGAAACGCCGCGACTAGAGAACTACGGATCCCGTCATCTCTGTTCGGGGTGATTCCCGCCACGAGACTGGAGGAGTTTGATGATGCGCGTACGTCGATGGTTGATTCTCACTGCCCTGGCCGCGTCCCTGGTCGGGCGTGCCGCGGTGGCTGAGGAGTACGAGGCGAGGGACCACGAGGAGAAGGGTGAGCTGCAGCGGTTCTACCTCACCCCCTTCGTGGGCTGGATGATGTTCGACCGGGAGCGCACGTTCACGACGGGCGGCGAGCTTCCGGATGACTGGTACTTCGGCGGCCGCGCCGGGGTGCGCCTGACCGATCACTTCGGGCTTGATTTGGCGGGTGGGTACGTCCCGCTCGACAAGTGCGATTGCGACTGGGTCGATTGGAGCCACTTCTCGGCGAATCTGATGCTGAGCCCGGCGCCGCACAGCGGCCTCGATCCGTTCCTGTCGCTCGGCGGCGGATGGTCGGCCTACAAGCATGCGGTGGGCAAGGCCGAGAAGCTCGGCACCTTCGAGGTGGCCGGCGGATTCCGACTCAAGCTCACGGAAACGTTCGGACTGAGGCTCGAGGCCCGCAACATCCTCGCGATTCCGAAGGCCCCGCTCAAATCCGCGCACATCGACGACGTTGTTCTGGGCGCGGGTCTCAACTTCGCGTTCGGCGGGGACGACGAGCAGGAAGAGGTCGCGATGGCCTGTCCCGACTCGGACCATGACGGCGTCTGCGACGCGAACGACCAGTGCCCGAATACGCTTTCGGGCTGCCAGGTCGACGCGAGGGGATGTCCGATCGACTCGGACGGGGACGGCGTCTGCGACGGTCTCGATCAGTGCCCCGGCACGGTGCAGGGCGCGGTGGTGGACCGGGTAGGGTGCGTGGTCGCCGCCGAGGTGAAGCCCGAGGTGGAGCCCGAGGTCAAGCAGCGGGAGCAGGAGCTCCTGGACACCGGGATGCTTCGGATCTCGGACATCAACTTCGATTTCGACAAGTCCGACATTCGCCCCGACTCGTATCACACGCTCGATGTCGTCGGTAAGGTCCTAACCAAGTGGCCGGGTCTCCGGATCGAGATCGACGGCCACACCGATTCGCGCGGCCGGGACAAGTACAACCTGGACCTGAGCCACAGACGCGCGGAATCGGTGCGCGCCTACCTACTGGCTCACTTCTCGCAATTCACGCCCGACCAACTCACGGCCAGGGGCTTCGGGGAGTCCGCCCCGATCGTCCCCAACGACAGCGAAGAGCACATGGCGACGAACCGCCGGGTCGAGTTCAAGGTGCTGAACCGTGAACTGCTCCAGCGCGACAAGTGAGACCGTTGACAACGGCCTGTGTTTCTACACAAAGGAGGAGTGCCATGCAGCTCCGCAAGCATCTTAGGAACTTCCCGGTGTTGTTCCTGTTCGCCGCGCTCCTGGCGGCCAGCGGATGCCACCACGATTCGGGTAATTGCATCGTGGCGCCGGTGGTGCCGGGACCTAATCCGGGCCCGGCCGGAGCCGGGCCGCCCCTCGGGGGAGCGGCTACCTTTGTGATCCTGGGCGGTTCGACGGTGACCAATACGGGCCTCACCACCACGATCGTCGGAGACGTAGGCGTCAGCCCGGGAGCGGCGATTACAGGTATCCCCCCGGGACAGCCGACCGGCGGCTCGCTTCACGCCGCCGATGCGGTCGCGGCGCAAGCTCAGGCCGATCTCACCACGGCGTACAACGCTCTGGCGGGCAAAGCGTGCAACGTCACTCTCACCGGCATCGACCTGGGCGGGCTCACGTTGTCCGGGGGTACCTACTGCTTCTCCACATCGGCCGGCCTGACGGGTACCCTGACTCTCGACGCCCTGGGGAACGCCGACCAAGTCTTCGTGTTCCAGATCGGGAGCACGCTCACGACCGCAAGCGGTTCTCGTGTCGTCTTCATCAATGG
>JANLXD010000137.1:0-5325 GCA_031364935.1 Candidatus Eiseniibacteriota bacterium | reverse complement strand
GCTGGACGACTACGGCATGTTCCGGCCTGATGACGACAACCTCTATGGCGCGCGGATCGGCTACTTCATGACGAAGAACTGGGGATTGGAGTTCTCCGGTCAGCGCATGTCCACCGATACGGAATTCAAGATACTCGGCGTGCCGAACGAAGACGTGAAGTTCAACTCGGTTCGGCTCAATCTCCTCTATAACTTCGGCGAGCCGGGCAACGGAATTCGGCCGTTCCTCACCGCCGGTCTCGGCAACGAAAAGGTCCAGGTGGAAACCTTCGGTGAGTCCTGCGATATCAGCTGGAACGCCGGCGCGGGTCTCCGCTGGTTCCTGTCGCCGCACTGGAACGTTCGCCTCGAAGGGCGGTACGTGTCGGTCAAGGTCGGCGACGAGGTCGACGAGTCGCAGCACAACACCGAGGCGACGATCGGTCTCGGCTGGATCATCGGCGGCCACAAGGAAGAGGCTGCCGCGGCCGTCATCGAGCAGCGTGCCAACCAAGCGCCGTCGGTGAGCTGTTCGGTCGAGCGGTCCGAGGTCCTGCCGGGCGAAACCGTGATCGTTCGCGTCACCGCGTCCGATCCCGAGAACGATCCGCTGACCATCGACTACAGCGCCAACACCGGTCGGGTTTCCGGTTCCGGTATGACCGCGACCTACGATTTTACCGGCGTGACGGCTCCGGCCACCGCCGTGATCACGGTTCGCGCGTCGGACAACCACGGCAACACGAGCTCGTCCGACTGCTCCGTGCGTCTGCTCGAGCCGGTTCGGCGGGCCGAAGCGGTTTCCTGTGTCGCCGAAGGCTTCCCGCGCAATCTGGCCCGTCTCAGCAACGTCGACAAGGCTTGCCTGGACGACGTGGCGCAGCGGATGGGTTCCGATCCGCGGGCGCGTGTTATCGTCATCGGTCATGCTGACAGCCATGAGAGTTCCATGGCGGTTGCCCAGCGGCGCGCCGATGCGGTGAAGAACTACCTGGTGAAGGAGCGGAGCATTGAGGAGTCGCGTATCTCCACTCGTTCGGCCGGCGCCACCAAGCCGTCCGACACGGGGACCGATTCCGCCAATCGCCGCGTCGAGGTGTGGTTCGTGCCCGAGGGCGCGACCGAGCCCTAGGCGAGCTGCTTCACTGAAGTTTATAAACTTGAAGTGACAATTCGGGGCGGGTCCCACAAGGGCCCGTCCCGATTGCTTCGTTGACTATGCAACGGCACAGTTGTTGCGCTACCTAGGTATAGATGACGTATCGGTGATGTTCGGAGTGTACGATTACTAGACTGTGTGGTACATAAATGCATATGGGCGCAAGGATTGGCGCTTGGCGGCAACCAAAGGGCAATTGTCGAAAGGGGCTAGGCGAGGTTTGTCATTCCTTCCTAACGGTCCTCGTCATGTCCCTGGGGGTATCCCTGACGCTCTCGGCCGCCTCGGCACAGGCGCAGAGTTGGATCCCCGTCGGTGCTCCTGGCGGCAATGTTCGCGCCCTGGCGCTGGACCCGCGCGACGCGGACCGGACCTACCTCGGCACCGCCGATGGTCTCCTCTATCGCTCGGATGACGGTGGCCTGAAGTGGCGCCGGCTGGACCCCGGGTTCCCCTTCCGCGGCTACAGCCTCGACGAGATCGTCGTCGACCCGCGCGGGGTCGTGTACGTCGGCTACTGGGAGGTCCACGGCAGCGGGGGCGGTGTGGCCAAGAGCACGGACGGCGGGCAGACCTTCGTGGTGCTGAAGGGCATCCAAGGCGAATCGGTGCGCGCGCTGGCCGTGTCGCCTTCGAACCCGAAGGTGATCGCGGCCGGGACGCTCACCGGGGTGTTTCTCTCGCGCGACCGCGGACAGAATTGGTCGCGAATCACGCCCAAAGGCCACGCAGACTTGCGCAACATCGAGTCGCTGGCGATCGACCCCGACGATCCGAAAACCATTTATGCCGGCACCTGGCACCTGACCTGGAAGACCTACGACGGCGGCGATGCATGGGAACCCGTGCACAGCGGCATGATCGACGACTCCGACGTGATGACGCTGACCATCGACCGCCGGAATCCCCAGACCATCTACGCCACGGCCTGCTCCGGCGTCTACCGGTCGACCGAAGGCGCGATGCAGTGGAGCAAGCTCAAAGGCATCCCGTTCTCCGCCCGGCGTACACGCGCGTTCGCCCTGGGAGACGACGACAATCTGCTTCTGGCGGGTACCACCGAGGGACTCTGGATCAGCGAAGACGGCGGCGGCGCCTGGTGGCGGATGACGCCAAAGGATCTGGTCGTCAACTCCGTGATCGTGCAGCCCGGCGGCGGCATTCTCCTCGGTACGGAGGGAGCTGGCGTCCTCCGCAGCGAGGATCGCGGCAAGACCTGGGTGGCCAGCAATACCGGTTTCTCCGAGCGGTTCGTTTTCAAGCTCCTGTTCGATGGGGCGGGAGAGCGGCTGGTTGTCGCGGTATGGGGCGACCCTCGCTACAGCGGCGTGTTCGTTTCTCCGGGCGTGCAGGGCCCCTGGGTCCGCCTCGGGCAGGGTCTGGACGGACGTCAGGTGCTGTCGCTGGCCCTCCTGGGAACTACGATTCTCGCCGGGACCGACGACGGCATCTACGCGCGGGCTCCGGAGGATACCGACTGGACCCGTCTGCGCACGGGGGTGGAAGCACACCCCCGCGTGACCGAGCTGCTCGTTCTGGCGCCTCGCCGCTTACTCGCCGCGACTTCGAGTGGAATCATGCGCAGCCCCGACGGTGGCAAGACCTGGACTCAGCCGACCCTCGGCAGCACCGACGAGGTATCCGGACTTGCCGTGTCCCCCAAAGACCCCGACTTGGTCGTGGCCGCGACGAAGTCCGGATTTTTCCGGAGCAGCGACGGCGGGAAGATCTGGACGCAGGTATCGTCGGGGTTGAAGGACGTTTCTGCCCACGCGATCGCCTTCATGCCGTCGGATGACCAGGTCCTCTTCGCGACCACTTCCGGCGGGCTTTTCCGCTCCGGCGACCAGGGCGCCACCTGGGATCGAGTGAACGGAGGGATTCCGCACTCCGACCTCACCGGGATCGCCGTGAATCCGGACGGCCGCACCATCTACGCGAGCGACTTCACGTGGGGCGGCATCTTCCGGAGCACCGACGCGGGATTGACCTGGAATCGGATGCCTACCGACGGACTGGGTTCCGACCGTGTGTGGACGCTGTGCGTCGATCCCAGTGAACCGGATCGCATATTGGCTGCGGCCTCTGCCGGCGGCCTCCACCTCTTGGTGCCCGCTACCAGCGCCGCCACGCGCACCGCCGCCAGGCATCTCGCTCCTACGCCTCGGTAGTACCCCCCGGTACGAAGAGCACGTTGGTAGTTTCTGTGAGGGTCTCTGCGCGCACCGGACGCTCACCACGCTCAACGTCGAATGCGCCGTATCCGTACCCCGCCATGTAGTTGAAAAGCTCCCTGACGCTGCTTCCTAGCAACGGATACGCCCCCGGCGCCACCTCGCAGAGGATTGGCGGCCGCGGTGTTGTCGCGTCCAGAAATCCGCTGGCGCCGCGCAATACTGGCAGTTCGAAGCCCTCGGTATCGATCTTGATCAGCGCCACGCGCCCGATCCCGCGTTGGGAGAGGTAGCGATCGAGGCGCAGCACGGGCACGGTATGCCGCGGGCCCGCCCCGTCTCGAAGCATCCCCGGCACCATGGTGTTCCAGCCGATGTTGCCCCTCGGCGATTGCGCAATCTCGGCGCTGCCCTCGCGCTCACCCAGAGCCATGGCGTTCACGGTGATCGCGTACTGCGGATTCGCGGCACGCAGCGACTCGAGCCGGGAGAAATATTCGGGCACCGGCTCGAAGCTGTGCACTGCCCCATTGGGCCCTACAAGCGATGCCCCGACCGCGGTGAGATAGCCGATATTCGCGCCGACGTCCACGAAGACATCCCCCGACCTGAGGTAGCGCTCGAGAACGGCGACCTCGTCGGGCTCGTAGGCCGAGAGGAACATGTCGCCGATCCGCGGATCGAGCGTGAAGTCACATTCGAAGCGAACCCCGCGGATGTTCCGCACGGCGCGGCGCGGTAGGAAGGGGACCCGGCGCAAAAGACGCGCGGCGGATTTGCGGCAGAAGAGGCCGGGATTCGAGAACAGCAGGTCGCGGGCGCGCGTCAGGCTCACCGGGGCATTCTAACCCGAGCAGCCGCAGCACCTCCCCCTGGCATGTACCACGAGGGCCAGATCCACCTCCCCGTAACCTCTCCTCCCGGCTCAGGTAATGGTGCCTCTGGCGGGAGGGCCCCCGAGCGACTAGACTCACTCCTTCATGTCCCCGACGGCCGTCTCAGGAGTGCTCGAAATCCTCGATCGCGGTGGTGGTTTTCTCCGCGACCCCGCCCGCTCTTTTACGCCTAGCCGGCAGGACGTCTTCGTCCCCACGGCGATCATCAACCGCTTTGGTTTGATCTCCGGCGCCCTGGTTTCGGGATCCGCCCAACCGGAGAAACAGGGTCTGCGGCTCGACAACGTCGAATCGATATGCGGCCTGCCGCCCGAAACCTTCCGCGGGTTCGCGCCATTCACCAAGCTGACGGCCACGAATCCGGACCGGCGTTTCCACCTGGGCGCCGGCGGGAACGTGTCGATGCGCATCATCGATCTCTTCGCGCCCGTGGGGCGCGGCACGCGCGGGCTTATCGTCTCGCCCCCCAAGGCCGGCAAGACCCAGCTTTTGGAGGAGCTCGCCACCGCGATCCTCGCCGACGCGCCGGACACCCGCGTGATCGTCTTGCTGGTCGACGAGCGGCCCGAGGAAGTGACCCACTTCCAGCGCAAGGTTTCGGCCGAGGTGCTCGCGAGCAGCAGCGACCAATCGCTGGAGGATCACGTCCAGCTCGCGACCATGTGCATGGACCGGGTGCGCTGCGAGCTGACCTGCGGGCGCCACGTGGTCGTGCTGGTGGACAGCCTCACGCGCATGGGTCGCGCCTTCAATTCCTATGGCTCCGACTCGGGCCGCACCATGAGCGGCGGATTGGATTCCCGGGCGCTCGAGATCCCGCGCAAGTTCTTCGGGATGGCACGCAACGTGGAGAACGGCGGATCAATCACCGTTCTCGCGACGGCCTTGATCGAGACCGGCTCTCGAATGGACGACATGATCTTCGAGGAGTTCAAGGGAACGGGAAACAGCGAGGTCGTGCTGGACCGCGTTCTGGCCGAGCAGCGGATCTTCCCCGCCATCAACATCGCGAAGAGCGGAACGCGGCGTGACGAGCTTCTCTACTCCAAGGACGAGCTCGATGCCATCAATCGCCTCCGCCGGCACGCGCTGGGGCTGCCGCCCGGGCAGGCCATCA